>DIFH01000118.1 GCA_002427615.1 Paludibacter sp. UBA5753 | reverse complement strand
TCTACCTTTTTGGTTCTGGCTTGTCAAGGTTAGTACTTTAAATATTAACTGCATAGCAGCGATATTATAGTAGCCGGCAAGTTACAAATGGTAATCAGCCCCATCGGGGCGATATTATTAGAAGAGATTTTTATACCGGACAACAATGATTTTATCTGTGTAAATCAGGTCAATCCGTTTTATCTGCATTCCTGTTACTTTTTTGGGTCTTGTACTTAGACCTTTGGTAATGTATTTGAAATAAAAACCCAAGTTAGATAAATTGCATTTACGCTAATTATAAGAACTTTGTTTATCTTTGCGGGTAAATAATTGTTTTCAATGTCCATTGATTTTCCATACCCTTTACTCAAAACCCAACAACTCAAGACGGAAATAAACCGGCTCTCGGGAGTAGGTCTGCCCTTTCTTTTTATTATCAACTACAAAGCTACCGCAGGTTACGTGATCCCCAAAGGTGAATTGGACTCTCAATTTATTCGCTTTCAAACCGAAACAGAATATCAGCAAAATAAAAAAGAAACAAAACACCTGCTAAACTGGCAAACCCACCCCATTCCCTTAAAGAATTACCAACTGAAATTCAACTATGTGCAGGAACAAATTCACAGAGGCAACTCGTTTCTGATTAACCTGACACAACCCACCGACGTACAAACCAATCTTTCGTTATTCGATTTATATAATCTCGGCTCGGCAAAATATAAGCTTTGGCTTAACCGAATGTTTACAGTACTTTCACCCGAAACATTTGTAAAAATTCGGGATGGCGTTATTTCATCGTTCCCCATGAAAGGAACGATTGATGCTGCGTTGCCCAATGCCGAAAGCGTTATCCTTGCCGACCCGAAAGAAAAAGCCGAGCACGCCACCATTGTCGATTTGATACGGAATGACCTGAGTTTGGTAGCCGAACAAGTGGAAGTGAAACGCTACCGGTATATTGATAGCCTTTTTACCAATAAAGGTAACTTATTACAGGTAAGTTCCGAAATCACAGGTCGTTTACCGGTGAATTATCTGGAACGGCTGGGAGACATTTTATTTTCGTTACTTCCTGCAGGTTCTATTAGTGGAGCTCCCAAACCTAAAACCATGGAAATAATCGAACAGGCAGAAGGGTACGAGCGCGGATTTTATACGGGCATTTGGGGTTGGTTCGATGGCGAAAATCTCGATTCGGCGGTAATGATTCGCTTTATCGAACAACAAGGAGATCAACTTGTTTTCAAAAGTGGGGGAGGAATTACTTCACAAAGCGAGTTGAAAAAAGAATACGAAGAACTAATTCAGAAAGTATATGTGCCGCTTCATTGAATCTATCAAACTTCAGGACGGTAAATTTTATCGCATAGCGCTTCATCAAGCCAGAGTCGACAAAGTTTTTGCCGACTTCTACCCCGCTGTAAAACCAATTAATTTAGTTGAATTACTGATAAAAAGTGATTTTCCTGAAACAGGAATTCATAAGTGCCGCATTGTTTTCGATTCGGAAATGCAGTCCCTCGAATACATACCTTATGTCCGCCGCGAAATAAAATCATTAAAACTCGTGGAAACAGATATGGAAACCCTCCCATATAAAATTGAAGACCGCACAAAGCTGGATATTGCATTTGCAAAACGCGAAGCATGCGATGATGTTTTAATGATCAGAAACGACTTACTGACCGATACTTCCTATTCAAATATAGCTTTATTTGACGGCGAAAACTGGATTACACCCAAAAGTCCACTTTTGTTTGGCGTAAACAGAGCACAATTAGTCGCTGAGAATAAGTTGATACAAAAAGATATAAAAGTGAGTGAGCTATTCAACTTTCAGCGCATAAGTTTGTTTAATGCCATGATAGAGTTTGGAGAAATGGAAATTCAGATTGATGCCATAAAGCACTAAATATATTAAAATCATGTATTTTAGCGCTGCTTTATTTTGAATTGAAAGGAAAATAATCAAAATATTTTCATTTCCGTTTGTTTGTTTCAAAATTTGCAGTATCTTTGCACCGTATTTATAAAAATAAGCAATGAACAACAATTTCCTACATATTCTTCTACTCGGTATTATTATTCTCTTGCAAAACAAGTAGAAGTGAGTTTGGTATGTAGATAATGCAACATAATAATAAAGCCTTTCTCACTGCGGTGCGAAAGGCTTTTTTTTAGGGCTACCCCTACCCCTTAAAGGGGAAAATAGAAAGAGAAAGTAACTGATTATTGATAATATATTACCCTTGCCTCCGATTATTTTGGGTAATTCCCCTTCAGGGGGTGAGGGGGCTTAGCATTATGGACAGACTTTTTATTTTCGACACCACATTACGCGACGGCGAACAAGTTCCTGGTTGCCAGTTGAATACCATTGAAAAAATTCAGGTGGCTAAAGCCCTCGAAATTTTGGGGGTAGATATAATCGAAGCGGGATTCCCGATCTCAAGTCCGGGCGATTTTAATTCGGTAATCGAAATCTCGAAAGCAGTTACCTGGCCAACGATATGCGCGTTGACGCGCAGCGTGCAAAAAGACATCGACGTGGCTGCCGAAGCGCTTCAGTATGCCAAAAATAAACGGATACACACAGGTATCGGAACTTCGGAATTTCATATTAAACATAAATTTAATTCCACCCAGGAAGAAATTCTCGAACGGGCAGTAGCTGCTGTAAAACATGCCAAAAAATACGTGGAAGATGTTGAATTTTACTGCGAAGATGCAGGTCGTACCGATAATGTTTATCTGGCGCGCGTGGTAGAAGCGGTGATCAAAGCCGGCGCTACGGTGGTAAATATCCCCGACACAACAGGATATTGCCTGCCTTGGGATTATGGCGAAAAAATTAAATTCCTGATGGAAAATGTAAAAGGCGTACACAATGCCATACTTTCCACACACTGTCATAACGACCTCGGCATGGCAACTGCCAACACAATGGCCGGTATAATGAACGGCGCCCGACAGGTAGAAGTTACTATTAACGGTATCGGCGAACGGGCCGGGAATACTTCGCTCGAAGAAATTGCTATGATTTTGAAATGTCATAAAGCCTTAAATATAGATACCCATATTAATACTCAGAAAATATATTCGACCAGCCGATTGGTTTCAAGTTTAATGAATATGCCTGTTCAAGCAAATAAAGCGGTCGTAGGCCGTAATGCCTTTGCTCATTCATCGGGCATTCATCAGGATGGGGTATTGAAAAACCGCGAAAGCTACGAAATTATGGATCCGACCGATGTAGGTATCGATCAAAATTCGATTGTTCTTACCGCCCGTAGCGGACGCGCAGCGCTGAAGCACCGTTTAAGTGTGTTGGGTGTTGAAGTGGAAAACGGAAAGTTGGAGGAGATTTACGAAGAATTCCTTAAATTAGCCGACAAAAAGAAAGACATCAACGATGATGATGTATTGTTGCTGGCTGGCAAGGAACGTTCGGAAAAACAACGTATCAAACTTGATTACTTGCAGGTTACTTCGGGTGTAGGTGTCAAATCGGTTGCAAGCATCGGATTAATCATTGCAGGCGAGAAATTTGAAGCTGCCGCTTCGGGCAACGGGCCTGTGGATGCAGCCATCAAAGCATTAAAACACATTATCAACCGCACCATGATTTTACGGGAATTTACCATTCAAGCTATTGATAAAGGAAGCGATGATATGGGTAAAGTACACATGCAGATTGAACACGATGGCGCTGTTTATTACGGCTTTGGTGCAAATACCGATATCGTGGCAGCTTCTGTGGAGGCTTATATCAACGCGATTAATAAATTTGTAAAATAAAATAAACATACCCCTAATCCCCTGAAGGGGGAATAAAGTGGTGAATCGAAATTAAAAATATTATATATTCAATACATATAAACAATATGTCAAACAACGCACAAACTCCCCCTTCAGGGGGTCGGGGGGCAGCTACCCTCTTTGACAAAATCTGGGATGCGCATGTCGTATCAACCATCGAAAACGGACCTACACAATTGTATATCGACCGTCATTTTTGCCATGAAGTAACAAGTCCGCAGGCTTTTAACGGACTTCGCGCCCGTGGGTTGAAAGTCTTTCGACCCGACAAAACAACCATGACAGCCGACCATAATACACCTACTATTGATCAGGATCAGCCGGTAAAAGATCCCATTTCACGCAATCAGCTGGATACTTTTGCTAAAAACGCGGCGGAATTTAATATACCTTTATTTTATCCGCTCGGACACATTAATAACGGTGTCGTTCATATCATTGGACCTGAAAATGGGTTTACACAACCGGGCATGACCATAGTATGCGGCGACAGCCATACATCTACTCATGGAGCTTTCGGAACTATTGCTTTCGGGATCGGTACCAGCGAAGTGGAAATGGTATTGGCAACACAATGCATCCTTCAAACCCGTCCGAAAACAATGCGTATTACATTTAACGGAAAATTGGGCAAAGGAGTAACGGCTAAAGATTTGGCGCTGTATATGATTTCGAAACTCACCACAGGCGGCGCCACAGGTTATTTCGTTGAATATGCCGGCGAAGCCATTCGAAATATGAGCATGGAAGAACGCATGACTGTTTGCAACCTTTCCATCGAAATGGGCGCACGCGGTGGCATGATAGCTCCCGACGAAACCACTTTTGCCTATGTAAAGGGACGTGAATTTGCTCCAAAAGGCGAAGAATGGGATAAAAAACTTGCCTACTGGAAAACATTAAAGTCGGACGAAGGCGCTAAATTCGACAAAGAACTTACATTTAATGCTGCTGATATTCAGCCAATGATTACTTACGGAACAAATCCCGGAATGGGAATGGGCATCAAAGAAAGCATTCCGACATTAGACAACATTGACGAAGCGGGTCGTATTTCTTTTCAGAAATCGCTCGATTATATGGGCTTTGCTCCAGGCGAGAAGCTTGAAGGCAAATCTATCGACTACGTATTCCTTGGAAGTTGTACCAATGGACGAATTGAGGATTTTCGCATTTTCGCCAATTATGTAAAAGGGAAAAAGAAAGCCGATACAGTAACAGCCTGGCTCGTTCCCGGAAGTTGGAAAGTTGAAAAGCAAATACGGAAAGAAGGACTGTACGATATTCTGACCGAAGCCGGATTCAATCTTCGGCAACCGGGGTGTTCTGCCTGTCTGGCAATGAACGATGACAAAATTCCTGCGGGAAAATATGCCGTTTCAACATCGAACCGAAACTTCGAAGGTCGTCAGGGTCCCGGGGCGCGCACAATTTTGGCTGGCCCACTGGTAGCTGCTGCAGCTGCTGTAACCGGAAAAATAACAGATCCACGAAGCTAATGTGCCAATCTCCTAATATGCCAATTTGCCAATCTGTTAGTTTGACAAGAATGTAATTTTCAAACATGAGATTAAGGTAATATGGCAAATATGAGAAATGAAGAATTAAATTTTTCAGAAATAACATAATTAATTGAATTTATGTCTGAATTACCAAAAACAGAAAACAGAATTGTAGATTTGTCTTTTGCTTTTGCATTGAAGATTGTAGCTTATACAGAGAGGTTAGAAGAACTCAGAAAATATGTAATTTCTAATCAACTTTTGAAAAGTGGAACATCTGTTGGTGCAAATGTACGAGAAGCTCAAAACTGTGAAAGTAAGGCAGATTTTATACATAAATTTAAAATTGCAGCAAAAGAAGCCGATGAAACAGAATATTGGCTGCTTTTGTGTAAGTATTCTGAGAATTACCCTTTCGATGAATTTCTATTAGATGAAATAAAAGAAATACAGAAAATTATTAACAGTATAATAAACACGTCAAAAAGCAAGTAAGTCTTGGCTAACACAAATTGGCACATTAGCTTATTTTCTCATTGGCATATTAAAGATATGGAAAAGTTTATAAAATTAACTTCATCGGTAGTTCCACTGCCTATTGAAAACGTAGATACAGACCAAATCATTCCTGCACGCTTCCTGAAAGCGACAGACAAAAATGGTTTTGGAAACAATTTGTTTGCCGACTGGCGATATAATAAAGACGGAAGTCCAAAAGCCGACTTTGTATTAAACAACCCTCAATACAGCGGATCCATCCTCGTGGCAGGGAAAAATTTTGGTTCCGGTTCGAGCCGTGAGCACGCTGCCTGGGCCATTGATGGCTATGGTTTTAAAGTAGTCGTATCGAGTTTCTTTGCCGATATTTTTCAAAACAATGCGTTGAATAATGGCGTCCTTCCGGTTGTTGTTTCTGTTGAGTTTCTGGCGGATATTTTTTCATCTGTAAACGCCGATCCGAAAACTACATTGACTATTGATCTCGAAAATCAACAGATAACTAACAATGCAACCGGAAAGTCCGAATCGTTCTATATCAATCCATACAAAAAAGAATGTTTATTGAACGGCTTGGATGATATCGATTATCTGCTGAGCAAAAAAGATTTGATTGAAGCGTACGAAAAGACAATTTGATGTGCCAATACATCAATATGCCAAT
>DIFH01000088.1 GCA_002427615.1 Paludibacter sp. UBA5753 | reverse complement strand
CATGAAACTTGTCTGCCGACAGGCAGGCTCGCATGTCAGATTTTCATCAACTTTGGTGAACCTCTGTGTTCATACTCGTTTCATGTATTAAATGTGTTTTTGCATTAAAAAAAGGTCTTTCAATTACGGAATTTTTTCTTTAATAAAAAAGAAATTGTACCTTTGCACACCCAAACAAAAAACTAAAAAAAGACATGGCATTTGTTAACAACACGATGATTGTTCGCCGCGAACTGATGTCGAAACTTATTCATCATTTTAAAGAAGGAAATCTTGTCGAAGAAATTGACCGGATTCCAATTCGAATGTCCCCTAAAAATGCCCAGGCACGAGGCAGATGTTGTATCCACAAAGAACGGGCAGTACTTAAATACAAAATGCTTCCAATTCTTGGTTATCCAATTGATGATGAAGAAGATGAACTGATACCACTTTCCGATTACGCCAAACGAGCCCTGGAACGAAAGGAAACTAACAAAACCATCCTTACTGTGGTTGATGAGGCCTGCACAGCCTGCGTAAAGACGAATTATGTTGTAACCAACCTCTGTAAAGGCTGCGTTGCCCGTTCGTGCTACATGAATTGCCCGAAAGATGCCATAAGTTTTATGGAAAACGGACAGGCTCATATAAATCACTCAAAATGTATTAATTGCGGCATCTGCAAGGAAGCTTGTATGTACCATTCAATTGTTTACATACCGGTTCCATGCGAGGAAGTTTGCCCGGTAAAGGCTATTCAAAAGGATGAAAACGGTATTGAACATATCGACGAGGACAAATGTATATACTGCGGAAAATGTATTAATGCCTGTCCGTTTGGTTCAATTTATGAAGTTTCGCAAGTTTTCGATATTTTATCGGCTATCAAACGCGAAGAAAAATTAGTGGCCATTATGGCGCCTTCTATCCTGTCGCAATTTAACAATACAATTGGAGAAATTGCTGCAGCGGTTGAAAAAATCGGTTTTATCGAAGCGATGGAAGTCGCTCACGGCGCCATGGAAACCACACGTCGTGAAGGAGACGAACTTCAGGATAAATTAGAAGCCGGGCAACAATTTATGACTACTTCTTGTTGTCCATCGTACATAGAGCTGGTAAACAAGCACCTGACAGAGATGAAACCGTTTGTTTCTCACACAGGCTCACCAATGTATTATACCATCGAAATGGCTAAAGAAAAGTACCCCGATGCTAAAGTAGTTTTTATCGGGCCATGCGTAGGCAAACGCAAAGAAGTTTTAGATCATCCCGATATTGATTATATTCTTACTTTTGAAGAAATCGATACACTTTTTACCGGATTTGCGATTGAAATGGTCGCTTCGGCAACCGAAAAAGAACCCGCTCCAATGGCGGGACGAGGTTTTGCCCGGGCAGGAGGCGTAATTGCCGCCATACAAACCATGTATCCGCAATTAGGCGTAAAACCCATTTCGGTGGCAAATTTAAACAAAAAGAACGTCGCCCTTTTACGGGCTTACGCCAAAGGCAAAGCTCCGGGAAATTTCATTGAAGTAATGGCATGCGAAGGTGGTTGCATTTCGGGTCCCTGCGGAAAAGTAGATTACACACAAGCACAGAAAATATTTAAAAAGGCGATGGGTGAAATTTAGTAAAAATACAATCAATCATACATCCCAACATTTAAGCGTCAGGTTCAACAACATAAACCTGACGCATTTATTTTAAAACGATTATCATCCGCTTGCTTTATAATTGAGGGGAAGAGTTTTACTCAAGGTTTCCTTCAACCGACATTCACATTCGCACCGGCCGGATTCGAGCAAACCACTCCGTTTAATCAATTCGAACTCGGTCAAAAAATTTTCCGTGAAAATTCCTGTTGTACGATTTTCCTCTATCTGAGCTAAAGTCCACCATTTAGCTTGATCAATATACTTTGGGTTAGGCTCAAGATCGGGCAAATTACAGGCAACGAAAAGAAAAGCATAATGATACTCACATTCCGTTTCGTGTATATAATTTGACAAGAAAATCGGCTTTAACTCACTTATTCCATAACGTTCGCTTACAGTCCGCCTAATACATCGATCAACAGTCTCATTCACTTTAACATGATTAGAAACCGCAGTATCCCAAAATCCGGGATACAGAATATCTTGCCTGCAGCGTTTTTGGAGAAAAATACGGTTATTTTCTATCAACATAACCCTCACAACAGGGTGCATGTATTTTTTTTCTTCCTGAATGCTCGTTTTATTGTGTATCGAACCGATTATTTTGCCTTTTTCGTTTACTATCGGCCACCACTCTTCGCGCAGCAAATTGACCCGAATCAATGTAACACGAAAACATTCGTAAAAAATAACAAAGAAAAATGCAGTCAAATAAGCGCCATGAAGAAAATTAATCGAATTTTCTAAATTGGGTATCTGGAATAAATAAAGCAGGGAATAAGCATGGACATATACAAAAATTACAGAACCTAAAATCAACAACAGTCTGAACAATTCGTTCAGGTTATTAGTCATTGACAACATTTTAGATTTTCTGTTGTTTATAAACATCTCTATTTGGTACCTAAAAACCAAAGATAAAATAAAGACCAATAAAACTGTATATTCCAAAGAAACATCCCTGATGGCAATAGGAAGTTTACCGACTGGTATAATAGTGACTATCGCACCTACAAAAAGAAAAATAATGGTAGAAAACAGAAACCATTCTATCATTTTTCGATAGAGAAAAAAGATATAGACAAACAACAATAAAGTTACTGGTAAAGAAACTGACCAGGCAATATTCAACCCCCAAAAATCATAAACTACCATAAACACAATTAATGGCAAGAAATGCAATACGGGATTAAAAAATGATTCGTTTATTTGTTGTCTCAATTTTTTCATATTTCGCAATACGCCTTTTCAAAAAAAAAGATACACAAATTGAAGCGTTATTCAATAATTGTGTTATCTGTTCTACAAGTAATAACAAAATTTACTACATCTGTAACAACTAAAACTCCTTTTAGTTTGACGTATCGCCTGAAAAAGAGAAGTAACATTGCTTAAAACGACATCATTCGGCTCACATATTTGCCAATAATATCAAATTCGATATTAACGACAGTTCCAACCTGAATCTGATTAAAATTGGTATGCTCGTGGGTATAGGGAATAATGGCTACCTGAAAACTGTTGTTGGTCGGATTACAAACGGTGAGACTTACGCCATTTACCGTTACCGAACCTTTATCTACCGTCGTATAGCCTCGCTTAGCCATTTCTTTATCAAAAACATATTCAAAAGTAAAATACCAGCTTCCATCCATTTCTTTTACTTCGGTACAAATGGCGGTCTGGTCAACGTGCCCTTGCACGATATGCCCGTCTAAGCGACCGTTCATCATCATACTTCGTTCGAGATTTACTTTACTGCCAACCGCCAATTTACCAAGATTGCTGCGATCGAGTGTTTCTTTGATGGCTGTTACGGTATATGTTTTATCCGATTTCCCGACCACGGTTAAACATACGCCATTGTGTGCCACGCTTTGGTCTATCTTCAATTCACCAACAAACGAACATTCCATCGTTATATGCAGGTTTTCCTGTTCTTTACGCAATGCAACCACTTGAGCCGCTTCTTCTATTATCCCTGAAAACATTTTTAGCCCCCTAAATTTCCCCGAAGGGAAAATTAAATTATAATTTTTTAAAATATCTATTTAGTAGAGACTTAACCTTAAAGTCTCCGTCATCTGACAGAGGATTTAAGTGGCTGTATTTAGCAAATACGCCTTAAAATCCTCAAACTTTTTCGACATCGATTCGTTTTTCTTCTCTCCTTTCATAAATTCCTGCAATTTTGCCGGAATTTCCACTTTCTCTCCAAGTATATTTTCCACGGTTTCTAAAAATTTTGCCGGATGAGCCGTTTCAAGGAAAACACCCACTTCTCCTTCTTTCAATCCATCTTTCAATGCCTGATAACCACAAGCTCCATGCGGATCGAGCAGATAACCGGTTTCTTTTTTACAGGTTTTCAACGTTTCGGCAATTTGTTCATCGGTATAGCTTACACCGCTGATTTCTGCCGAAATGGCTTCGTGCGAATTTCCGTACAAATCCAAAATACGTGCAAAATTACTCGGATCGCCCACATCCATGGCATTGGCAATGGTCGAAACGGAAGGACGCGGCTTGTATTCGCCGGTTCGTAGATATTGAAGAAAAATATCGTTGCGGTTATTGGCTGCAATAAAACGTTTAACGGGTAAACCCATGCGTTTGGCAAAAAGTCCGGCAGTGATATTACCAAAGTTTCCGCTCGGTACGCAAACCACCATATTTATGGCAGCAGCTTCCGATATTACTTTCAGTTGAGCAAATGCATAAAAATAATAAAAAGCCTGCGGAAGAAAACGAGCCACGTTAATGGAGTTGGCCGAAGTCAGTTTTATTCTGGCGTTTAACTCTTCGTCCATAAAAGCCGACTTTACCAAAGCCTGGCAATCGTCGAAAGTTCCATCCACTTCCAAAGCAGTAATATTCTGACCCAAAGTAGTAAACTGGCATTCCTGAATCGGGCTTACCAACCCTTTGGGGTAAAGCACATACACATGGATACCCTCGACGCCTAAAAATCCATTGGCAACAGCGCTCCCTGTATCACCCGAAGTGGCAACCAATACATTTACCTGCTTATGTTTGTCCTCCCGACGTTGAATAAAATAGCCCAACATGCGCGACATAAACCTGGCGCCTACATCTTTAAAAGCCAATGTCGGTCCATGAAAAAGTTCGAGACTATAGATATTTTCTTCCACTCTCACCAAAGGAACATCGAAGCTAAGCGTGTCGTTCACAATCATTTTCAACACATTGGCATGAACGTCTTCTCCAAAAAGCATATACGCCACCGTGTACGCCATATCCTGAAACGACATTTTATCAATATTTTCGTAAAACATCGAAGGAATTTCAGGAATAGAATCGGGCATAAATAACCCCTTATCCTCGGCTAATCCTTTCACTACGGCATCTTCCAGACTTGCGCCGCTTACTTTTTTGTTGGTACTGTAATATTTCATTTTTAAATATTCAATCCAGCCCCTTAACCCTCCGAAGGAGGTATTTGAAGGCGGCATCTATAAGTGTTTATATTTTTTAGAGCCCACAAAAAATCTCCCTTTGAAAAATTTAAGTGACTATCAGTTTTTTCATAAACTCCATTCCCTTCAACAAGCCGTAACTTCCTTTTGCACTGGCGAATTCATCATAAACCGTAACTTCGTCAGGTGTTTCTCCCGGACGGTAAATGACAAACGGAACCGGTTTGTTAGTATGCGTTTTGGTGGCACACGGCGTCGGATGATCGGGGAGAATGGCTATGGTAACCGGTTCGTCCCAGGTTGAAACTTCTTCTAAAATAGGTTTCACCACGCGATAATCGAGGTATTCTATTGTTTTGATTTTCAAGTCCACATCGCCTTCGTGTCCGGCTTCGTCGCTGGCTTCGATATGCAGATACACAAAATCGTCGGCGCGCAACGCATCGATAGCAGCCTGCGTTTTACCTTCATAATTGGTATTGTAAAGTCCGGTGGCTCCTTCCACGTTTATCACTTTCAAGCCGGCATACACCCCGATTCCTTTAATTAAATCCACGGCCGAAATCACCGAACCGTTTTTCAGGTTATACAGTTCGAGCAGGGTTTTCATGTCGGGTTTGTAACCGGGAGACCAGGGCCAGATGCTGTTGGCTTTGTCTTTTCCGGCAGCTGCACGTTTCAGGTTTACCGGATGATTTTCCAGCAGTTCCTGCGAACGAATGATCAAATCATTCAGCATTCCGGCAGTTGTTTCCGCTTCTTGCGTTTCAGCCTGAATCAGCACATCGGCAAAAGGCGTTCCCGGCACATCGTGAGGCGGCGTACATTTCAGTTCCTTTTTACCTCCTTTTATTTTCAACAAATGACGATACGAAACGCCCGGATAAAAATTAACAACGTCGTTCCCGAGTTCTTTTTGCAAAAAAAGAATCAACTCTTCGGCTTCTTCATTGCTGATATGCCCGGCTGAGTGATTCTTGATTTTACCGTCTGTGATGCAAATCAGGTTGCAACGCATGGCCATTTCGCCATCTTCGATGGTTACACCCATACTTGCCGCTTCCAGCGATCCGCGTCCTTCAAAGACTTTGGGAACATCGTAACCCATCACGCTCAAGTTGGCAATTTCACTTCCCGGCGCAAAGCCTTCGGGAATGGTATCGAGCATCCCGCTACGACCCAACGCCGCCACTTTGTCGATATTCGGTTTATTTGCAGCCTGCAAACAAGTTTTATTTCCAAGTGCGGCAATGGGCTCATCCGCCATGCCGTCGCCAAGTATTATTATGTATTTCATACGATAATAATTGTTTTTTTTAGGTTGTATGGAACTCGTCTCGCCTTTGGCGTAGACTCGTTTCATATTGTTGATTTCTCTTTCTCCCTTTCCAAAGGAAGAAGAAGCAATTTATTATTGTTTTACAAGGTCGAAACTCTCACTTCTCCTCTCTTTCATGGAGATTGTGAGGGGTCTCACAAAAAATCTTTATAATCCGGCAAAGCTTCTTCAAATCTTTTCACGGCTTCGTGCAGGGTCGTATAACTTTCACCACCGGCTGCATTCAAATGTCCGCCACCATTAAACAAATCGGCAGAGACTTTGTTGACAGGAAAAGCGCCTTGCGAACGCAGGGAAATTTTAATTTTGTCGGTCTCCTCACGCATAAATACAGAAAAAATAACGCCATCAATCGACAATGGCATATTTACCAATCCTTCCGAATCGCCATTTTGATAATTAAATTCCTGCAATTCTTTTGAAGAGAGAGTAATAAGCGCCGCTTTATATTCAGGGTAAACTTTCATTTTTTTATACAAGGCGTAACCCATAAGTTTCATTCGGTCAAATGAATAATTATTGAAGACCTTACGGTAAATATCGTCTTTGTCAACGCCCAATTTTATCAATTCGGAAATTATGGTATAAATTTCGGGTTTATTCGAATTGTAGGTAAAGCCCCCCGTATCGGTCATCATACCGGTATAAATACACTCGGCACAAGCCAGGTTGATTTTCGAAAAATTGCCCATACGACAAATCAAACGAAAAATCAACTCACTGGTCGATGAGATTTCGGGATAAGAAATAATAACTTTGGCAAAATCGCTTGGATGTAAATGGTGATCGACCAGAACTTTGGGCGCGGGCGAATTCATAATTACCGCCTCCATTTTCTCCAGTCGATTCGGCACATTAAAGTCGAGTGTAAAAATCAGTTCAGCTTCCGAAATAATTTTGTCGCTTATATCTTTGTTTTCTTCGTAAACCAACACACACTCCGCGCCGGGCATCCACGAGAGAAAATTCGGGAAAGCCGTTGGAACGATCACAACAGGTTCTTTTTCAATGGTCATAAGGTAATGCCACAAAGCCAGCGACGCTCCCATAGCATCGCCATCGGGACCAACATGCACAACAATTACTATTTTTTCGGCTTTATCAATCGACTTTTGAACCTTATAAATCAGGTCTTCGGCTATAACTTTTGAAATCATCTAAATTCAGTTTAAAATTGAGCACAAAAATAACAAAAAAATATGACTTTGAGCGATTTTGATCCTGCCGGACATTAATCAGTAAAATTCAGAATATATGCTCCTTTTTCGGCTACTGAATAAAACGGGATATTACGTTCCTTGCATATTTGACGAATATTTTCGGTGTACCACTCGGAAATACTCTTGTCAACGATTATTTTCCCGGGTCTAACGTTTTCTATCAACTGATTTATTTTGGGCTTCAACTTATTGCCGATAATCAGATAATCGACATATAAAGGAGGTGAAACAGCTTTTTTTCTCCATATATCTTCATTCAGAATCAGGATTCTTTTTCCTCCGAAATAGGCATAACCATCGGAATACCACGAAGTTTTGTCTATGGAAACAGCCTTGTCCATTTTATGACTTTTCCAAAACGAACCGGCAATGCGTTGAAGTTCGGCAGAATCGGTTGTATAAACAAAATTTCGGGAACGATCGATAAAGTTTACATGCGTAAATTTTTGACCCGAATACACTATTAACTTCTTAGAATTCAATGTCTCGTATTTGATTTGCAATCCGAATAACGACACCATCAGTATCGCTGAAAGTCCGGCAAAAAGCGGAGCGAACTTTTTGGTATAAAAATACGCCGAAACACAAAACAACGCGACAAGAACAAAAGTCATTTGTCTGAAATCAAACGAAACAGCAGAGACAGCATGAGGCAGATTTTCAATACCGACAATCAAAAAATTTAGCAACCAAAGCGACCATTTGAGCAGAAATGCCACTGCAACCGAAAGATAAGGAATAAACGATACGAACAACAACCCTATAGCCAGATAAATAACCAAGGTAGAAAGCGGAATGGCCACCAGGTTTGTCAGCAAAAAATAATTGGGGAACTGATGAAAATAATAGAGTGTAAATGGCACGGTACCGAGTTGTGCCGCCACCGAAACAGCTAATAAATCACGCAACCACAGAAGCGCTTTGTTTTGAGTAGGGAAAAGATTTGAAATGGGGTGCTGGAAGAAAACAATGCTTAACACGGCAGCATAACTCAACTGGAAACTCACATCGAATAAAAAATTTGGATTTACCAGTAACATGAAAAAAGCCGACATGAAAATGGTATTGTAAATTTGCGATTTCCGTTCCAAAGATGTCCCGATCGCCACAAAAGTAAACATCAGCGTTGCGCGAACAACTGAAGGAGATAAACCTGTAAGAAACGCATAAATCCAAAGGAAAAGAGTAATCAAAATCGTTTTTATCACTTTTTGACGCTGTGATTTATTAAGAAATCCCAATAAAAATGCGATAACCACATAAACTATTCCTACATGCAACCCGCTCACCGAAAGGATGTGCATGGCTCCAGAGGCGCTGTAACTTGCCCGCAAATCGGGCTGTAAAGCATCGGTATATCCAAGCGTGAGCGCAGCCAACACGGCAAATTCATCTCCTTCGATGTTGAAATCGCGATAGATTTCCAACAATTTATTTCGGGTAATATCGGCAAGTCGGCGAATGGAAAAAGACTGATTATGATCGGTTTTTTGCCACGAACCGGATGGCAAATAACAAGTTGCTGCAATTCCCTGTCGTTTCAGATAAGCGGCATAATTAAATCCGGCAGGATTTTCAGCTCCGGGTGGTTTTTTGAATTCCGCTTCCACCATCAACCGGTCGCCAAACAATAAGTTGGATGATGCACTGTCTTTTTGAACGTAAAGGATGGCATTGCCGTGAGCATCAAGCCACTCTCCATCTCCGTAAAACTTAAGAACCTTTACCTCGCAAAGATATGATTTTGCCTTTTCGACAGGAGCTTCGGCAATTTCAACCCTGAAAATTCCTTTCGTATCAAGATGGCTGAATTTTGCTTTATCCTCTTTTTGCAAACTCAAAAAATAAGCAAGCGATATCAGGAATAAAAAAACTCCGCAGCCAAACAGCCAACGGAATCGATATTCCAAATCTGCATTACGCAAAAATAATGGCACAACAACAAATGCGAGAGATGATCCGAACAAAACGTACAGAGTCCAATCGGCAAACTCCAGATATTGATACGTAACGATACCAATTATCAATGGAAGCAACAAACGGAAAAATGGTGTTCGTTGCAGGAAATTCATAGCAGGGAATTTATTTTTTCAAACAATTTATAATGGATAGAAAGCCATCCAATAACTTTTGAAAACTGCAAACAAAAAACAAATGAGAATATTAAATCATCTAACGACTATCAACTAAGCATTTTTCAAATCAACTATCATTTTCAAAGGATCGGACGCATTGAATACCGTACTTCCGGCAACCAACACATTTACGCCATGAGCAAAGAGTTTGGGCGCATTGTCGAGGGTTACGCCACCATCCACTTCAATCAGGCAGGCCGGATTTTTACGCTGTATCATTTCGCGCAATTCATCTATGCGGTCATAACTTTGTTCGATAAACTTTTGTCCCCCATATCCTGCAAATACCGTCATTAACAGCGCCATGTCCACTTTATCAATATAAGGTTCGAGCATGCTCACAGGCACATCCGGATTAATAGTGATACCCACTTTAATCCCTTCGGCACGAATCAGATCAATCACTTCCTGCGGATTCTCAGCCGCTTCGTAATGAAAAGTAAGCATCCCTGCTCCTGCTTTGGCAAATCGTTGCACATATTTCTCAGGGTGAACAATCATAATATGCACATCGAGCATTTTGTTACAATGTTTTTTCACCGCTTCCAACACGGGAAATCCAAACGAGATATTAGGGACGAAAACGCCATCCATCACGTCGAAATGTAACCATTCAGCTTCGCTACGGTTAATCATTTCACTGATAAATTGTAAATTACCAAAATCAGCTGACAATATAGAAGGAGAAATTATTTTAGTCATGTTGAATTTCATTTATTTGCAAAAATAACAAAAAAAAACTTCCAATGGTTTTTGGAAGTCTTCTTTTTAGTTTAAAAACATTTCGACAAACTGATTTTTTGCTACTCGTTGTACCCTGTAAGCGGCTGCAAATTGTAAAATTCCGTGTAAAGTATCGTCGGAAGGTTGCATTGTTTTAGGGTCTAACGGCGATAGTTTTTTAGCGTTCAAGTCAGTTTTGATTGATGAAGTAGTAGTTTTTTGCATAGGCGCTTATTCGTTCTTATTATAATCTGAATAATAAACGCAAGTGTCGGCAAAAAATTACATTCCCATTAATTTTTTCTGTAAAATAACATATTCAGGGAAAAGCCGACTTCACTTCTTTCAAAGACGTTGACCGGACAAATGATTATTTTATTTCGAGATAAACATCATGTTCTGCGGCAATACGACGCATATTCAGCAACGCATAACGCATACGACCGAGCGCGGTGTTGATGCTTACATCCGTTATTTCGGCAATTTCCTTGAAACTTAAATCTTCGAAAAAGCGCATACGAATCACATTTTGTTGCGAAGCAGGCAAATAGTCTATTAATCTGACCACATCGGAAAGCACCTGTTCATTCGAAAGCGTGTCTTCCACACTTTTTTCCGAAAGTTTGGCATTGTTCACTATATCGTAGTCTACACTGTCAGCCGAGAAAGTATTTTCATTCTTTTCGCGGCGGAAGTGATCAATAATCAGGTTATGGGCAATACGATTTACCCAGCCGAGGAATTTTCCCGACTCGACATAACGACCCTGTTGGATGGTGGCAATGGCTTTAATAAAAGTGTCCTGAAAAATATCTTCAGTAAGTTCTTTATTACGTACAATCAAATAAATATATGAATAAACTTTTGATTTGTACCGCGAAAGCAAAATTTCAAATGCACCATTATTGCCTATTTCATACAACTTTACCAATTCATCATCGGTTAATTGATTCAGATTTTTCATTACTTCTAAACTTATGGATTTCGGAGTAATCTTTCAGCAATAGGCATTATAATTTTTAGAGGTTAATAATTGTGTTGAGGCTACAAATATAGTAATAGAAATTTAAAAATCAAATTATTTAGTCGAAAAAAATATTTTTTTTGTTATTACACGGCTATCAAACTTATAAAATCAAGGAAAAAAAGTTGATTAAGCAAACCAACCAACTCCTACTCCACCCAAAGTACCAACCCTTTCAGATATTCGCCTTCGGGATGATAAATATTAATAGGGTGATCGGCCGGTTGAGACAATTGATGCAGAATACGGACATTACGTTTGCTTTCGGCTGCTGCGCTAAACACTGCCAGTCGGAACTGCTCTTTGGTAACAACCTGCGAACAAGAAAAAGTAAATAAAATACCGCCCGGTTTAATTTGCTCGAACGCCTTGGAATTTAAACGTTTGTAACCTTTCAGGGCGTTACGTAACGCTTCGCGGTGTTTGGCAAATGCCGGAGGGTCGAGAATGATTAAATCGTATTGCTGGCGGAGCGTATGGAGATTATTCAGATATTTGAAAGCATCTTCGGCAAACGATTGATGACGCGGATCGTCAGGGAAATTCAAATTTATATTGCTGTCGGTTAATTCAACAGCTTTGGCCGAACTATCGACCGAATGGACAAGGGTAGCTCCGCCGCGCATAGCATAAACCGAAAAACCTCCCGTATAGCAAAACATATTCAGCACCGATTTCCCTGCGGAATAGCGTTCGAGCAAAGCCCTGTTCTCCCGCTGATCGACAAAAAAACCTGTTTTTTGCCCACGCAACCAATCCATCTGGAATTGCAAGCCGTTTTCAATACCGATATATTTTTTCGAATCGCCGCCAACCAGATAACCGTCCTCGGGCGAAATATCGGCTTTAAAAGGCAAAGTTGTTTCCGATTTATAATACACGTTCCTTACTTCCGGCACATTGACAACAATGGCTTTGGCAAGTGTTTCGCGCATTTCGTGCATACCCACCGAATGCGCCTGCATAACAGCAGTGTCATCATAAACATCAACAATTAAACCCGGTAACGAATCGCCTTCGCCATGAATCAAACGATAAGTATTGTTTTCGGGTCGAACCAGTCCGATTGATTTTCGCATCTGGTAAGCCCGCTCAATTTTAAGGTTCCAAAAATCATTGTTAATTGTTTGCTGTTCAAAACTTACCACCCTTACCGCTATACTTCCTATCTGATAATGACCAATGGCTAAAAAATGCCGGTTGCAATCGAGCACTTCCACTAAATCTCCTTCAGTCGGTTTTCCTTCGATGCGTTGAATGGCTCCTGAAAACACCCAGGGGTGGAAACGAAGTAAACTTTCCTCTTTTTTGGGTTTCAGAATTACGGTAATCATTTTTTAAACAGCATTTAAAGTTGTAATTAATATTTAATGAAATTCTTTCTCACAACAGGAAAAAGTTAATCAAACCCTTCGCACATAAAAAGTAAGAGCATTTTGTGATATTTTTCTCCTGCAACATATTAATTCTACTTTGACACATTAATTATATGTCGTCCCTTCGGGACTTTAAGGGTTATTTGTNNTTTTACCAATATGCTCGTGCCTACGGCACTTTTTTAAGCTCGTAGAGCTTTGATATTGGTAAAAACAAGTGCAATTCCTACATACAAAGTCCCGTAGGGACGTGATAGATATATAAATTTCTAATCTGTCAAAGTAGGATTAAATATTAATGTTTAACATTATGTGTTCCGGTTTATTATTTGCTTGAACTATTGCAAATTATGTAAGAAGAATCAATCGTTATTCGGCAGCCTTCGCTTCAATGATAGCAGCCTGTTCGGCAGCGGCGTCGTCCATTAATTTGTCAATCTGCTTTTTGGTCAGTGGTTTTTCCTTCATCAATTGCAGGTAAATAAGCAAACTTGCCCAGGCATCGGTGGCAGCATAAATTTGCTGTTGATCAGTAAGTTCCGCGTTTTCCCAATTAGTAAGTCTTTGGGATTTCGATATTTTCCGGCCGAAAACTATGGCAAATATTTTCTGAAGTCCAAGTTCCAGGATACCATAATTTTTGACTATCGATTGCAAATCGACAAAATTAGCCGGTTTAAAGGCATGATGCCGGTTCAGTCCTGAAAAATCATCACGCAACGCCAACCCGATTTTTTTTATTTTTTCATCTGCAAAAAAATCAGCCAATTCCGTGGGAAAAGGAATCTTATTCAAGCGAAAAAGGAAACAATGACCAATAGTGGAAATTTGCACCAACGAAACTTTGTAATGTGTGCCACGCGTAAACGATGGCTTCGTTTCAGTGTCGATACCAACAACAGTACTAAGACGAAGCTCTTCGATGGCTTCCTGCACCTTCGACAAATCATCGATCAAAGTGATTTTCCCATCGAACGCCACCACCGGCATTTGATTAACTTCTTCTTTTGTTATTTTAGGTTTGAACATAACCGGAATATCCAATTATCAACTTCAATACAAACTGACAATTGGAATGATAGTCATTTTTTTTAATTTTATTTTTAGAGTAATTTCCCGCTTACATCAGCTTCATCATTATCGTCACGCAAAAAACTAAGGAAAGAATTTCGGTCTATTTTTTGTTCCGACACATGTTCTGCCTGTTCATCCTGCGCGAAACTATCGCTATAACGTATGGCATGCAAGGCGCGTAAAGCATTCAGCGTTTTTTGTCCCCAATGTTCGCCAAAAGCTTGCAAACAAGCTGCTAAAGCATCGTTCATAATATCTGTATCAACCGTCTGGTAATTGGCGGCAAAGTCTTTAAGTTCCTGATAAATATCAGCCAAATTTTCTGAAACAAATGCAGCAATCGGTGTATCGCTCAATGCCATATCGGGGTGAAAAACTTCGAGATACGAATCGTCCGATCCCAATAGCTGTTCAACTTGCTCCTTTACATACAAATAATCTTCCTCTGTTACAAAACGTTCCGGCGATTCATCAAAAACCGGTTCGGGAATTTCAAGCAGCGATGCTTTTAAATACAACAAGGGAAGAATCTTCACAGATTTGAGAATAAAATCCTCACGGGTTTGATCTGTTGCATGTTCGAGAAACAAACACGTTTCGGCAGCAACTGTAACAAATTCAATTACAGCAGGACTATACACAATATGGTCGGGTAGCTCTTCGTTTATCATCGCTGAATTTTTAGCAGTTGCAAAAGTAAGAAAAAATATCAAGATAACATATTTTTCAGGGTGCAATGCGCGCATTATGCAATAAAAAACCTGCAAAATTATTTCACAAATAAATTATTTCTGCGGAAACAATATGTAAAAAGAATGTGTTTTACTGATGAACAAAACCACTAAAATCAATCAACATTATGGAAGACAAACTTAAAACACTGAAAAATTACGAAACAATGGTTGAAGCCTTGTACGATCAGGAATTGTTACGTGAAAACAACATCGACAGCTCCATTAACAACGAAGATTCGGTGGAATTGATGCCGATGTTTGGCGAAATTAATGAAGGATTACGCATTCTTGTCTTTGAAAAAGACTACGAAAATGCGATGAAAGTTCTTGAAGATTTTAAAAACTCCCCTGAAAACGAATCGTAAGTGTAAAACTTTACACTAAATCCTGAAATTTCCGACCTGTAACCGGATGCACTAACTCCGGAGCAATTTCGGTCAAAGGAACCAACACAAAATCCCGCTCCGTCATCAAGGGATGCGGGATTTTCAATGTCGGTTGGTCTATTATCTTATTGTCATACAACAGAATATCAATATCGATAAGTCTATCCGAATAGCCGTTTCCAGATTTGGTTACTCTCCCCAACTTCCGCTCAATCTCCTGTGTTTTTTCCAAAAGTTGAAACGGCGAAAGTCTTGTTTCGATCAATACGACAGCATTTAAGAACTCACTTTCCGACTCAAAACCAACGGGTTTGGAGGCATAAAACGACGAAACACCCAATACATTTCCTGCTTCCAACGATAAAGCTACAAGCGCATCGTTCAAGTTTTTATGTTTATTGCCCAAATTTGTTCCAAGTCCCAGATATGCAAGCGCCATAACTTATAATTTTTCTGCAAAGGTAAACATTTATAGTTATTTGGCTTGTCATAACCTCATGGTTATTTGTTTCACGTTATTTTTACTTTGATAGATTATGGTTTTTTTTGTAACTACTCAGCGCCCTTTGTTTTTATAACCTTTTTGATTTTCAGTTCGACAAAGTCGAACTGAAAATCAAAAAAAGGGGGGATTGTTTCATTTACCCCCAGTTGCGCTTCGCTTACTGGGGGTTATTCATATTTAGCCCCGTCGGGGCAAAGAGTTTAAATGCATAACAATCAAATAAATGGCTGATTATTATCATATTTATTAGGGTGCTGAGTAGTTACTTTTTTTTGGACAGGATGAATAGGATGTACCTGTAAATTATATTCCAAATGAAAAAAATGCTGAATATATGTTGTTTCGATCGTCTGTTCTCTAAAATGAAACATTAAATCCTGTTCATCTTGTCTTGTGATTTACTATTATTTTCATCCGTAAAGTAAAAATATTGTGAAACTAATATCAGCCGCAAAGCTAATACGGGCGAAGCCTGATATCGCCCTTATGGTCAAATTTGCGTAGCTTTCTTTCTGCCAAATTCTGCCCTTTTGTCAGCCGGATTTTCGATTTTAAGCGCTGAATTCTGACTTTTTCTGTCAAAATTCATTTTCCAATAAAAAATCGCTCGTTGGCATACGCTTTGTAAAATGTCAAACGTATTCAAAAAAAACGAAAATTCAAACTTATTAAAAAATAAACTCAAAAATCATGGGAAAAATTATTGGAATTGACTTAGGAACCACAAACTCTTGTGTTTCTGTAATGGAGGGTAACGAACCAATCGTTATCACCAATAGCGAAGGAAAACGTACCACGCCTTCTGTTGTTGGATTTGTGGATGGTGGCGAACGCAAGGTAGGTGATCCTGCTAAACGTCAAGCCATTACCAACCCTACAAAAACCGTATTCTCCATCAAACGTTTTATGGGCGAAAGCTACGACCGTTTGGCAAAAGAAATTGCACGCGTACCCTTTAAAGTGGTAAAAGGCGACAACAACACCCCTCGCGTTGACATCGATGGACGTTTGTATTCTCCGCAGGAAATTTCGGCAATCATTCTTCAGAAAATGAAAAAAACAGCCGAAGAATACCTTGGAACCGAAGTAACCGATGCGGTGATTACAGTGCCGGCTTATTTCAACGACTCACAACGCCAGGCAACCAAAGAAGCCGGTGAAATTGCAGGTCTGAATGTTCGTCGTATTATCAACGAACCGACTGCTGCCGCATTGGCTTACGGTTTGGATAAAACCAATAAAGACATGAAAATCGTGGTTTTTGACTGCGGTGGTGGTACTCACGACGTGTCTGTGCTGGAATTGGGCGATGGCGTATTTGAAGTAAAATCGACTGACGGCGACACTCACCTTGGAGGCGACGACTTCGACCAACGTATTATCGAATGGTTGGTACAGGAATTTAAAAATGAAAACAGCGGTATCGATTTGAGCAAAGACCCAATGGCTTTGCAACGTTTGAAAGAAGCTGCTGAAAAAGCCAAAATCGAACTTTCGAATACCACTTCTTCCGAAATTAATTTGCCGTACATTATGCCGGTGGATGGTATTCCACGTCACTTGGTTCGCACTTTGACCCGCGCCAAATTCGAACAATTGATCGATGACCTGATACAGCGTACTATCGAACCTTGTCGCTCGGCATTAAAAAATGCAGGCCTGACAATCAACGATATCGATGAAGTAATTCTGGTGGGTGGCTCCACCCGTATTCCGGCTATTCAGACAGCTGTTGAAAAATTCTTTGGAAAAACTCCTTCAAAAGGTGTAAATCCCGATGAAGTTGTGGCTGTAGGCGCCGCTATACAGGGAGGCGTACTTTCAGGAGATGTAAAAGACGTGCTGTTACTCGATGTAACTCCACTGTCGTTAGGTATCGAAACTATGGGAAGTGTAATGACAAAATTGATTGAAGCCAACACAACTATCCCAACTAAAAAATCGGAAACATTTACTACGGCTGCCGATAATCAACCTTCGGTTGAAATCCACGTGTTGCAGGGCGAACGTCCATTGGCAAATCAGAACAAATCGTTAGGACGTTTCCACTTGGATGGTATTATGCCAGCCCGTCGTGGTGAACCCCAAATTGAAGTAACGTTCGATATTGATGCCAACGGTATTTTGCACGTATCGGCTAAAGATAAAGCTACCGGAAAACAACAAAGTATCCGTATCGAGGCTTCTTCAGGCTTAAGCGATGCCGAAATCAAAAGAATGAAAGACGAAGCTGCCGCTAATGCCGAAGCCGATGCCAAAGAAAAAGAACGTATCGACAAATTGAATCATGCCGACTCGTTGATTTTCCAGACTGAAAAACAGCTTTCGGAATTTGGCGATAAACTGCCAGCCGACAAAAAAGGACCTATCGAAGCTGCTTTAGCTAAACTGAAAGAAGCTCACAAAACTCAGAATATCGCAGGGATAGATGCTGCCACCAACGAATTGAATACTGTATTTCAGGCTGCAAGCCAGGAAATGTATAACGCCCAAAATGCACAAGAAAGTCAGTCGCAACCAAATGCTGACTTCGGCGGACAGCAACAAAGTCAAGGGAACAGCAACAAAGAAGGCGATGTAACCGATGTGGACTTTGAAGAAGTAAAGTAA
>DIFH01000034.1 GCA_002427615.1 Paludibacter sp. UBA5753 | reverse complement strand
CTACTCATCCCGCCTTGGCGGGACTTCGTGTTTTCGCTGCTTCGTAGGCCTTGATTTTGACGTTTTCTTATCAAACGCCGAGTTTTCTTTCAAGCGCTAAATAACCACTGAACCCGCTGTTTTTGCCAAACGCCTGTTAGCGGCCGGCAACTTCATCTATCTACTTTTGTAAAAATTCAATCAACGGTTTTATAAATCTGTCGAAAGTTTCTATATGAGGAAGGTGTCCTACGTTGTCCAATTCAACCAAGGTCGAGTTTGGTATAGCGTGTTGTGTTTTCTTTCCTAATTCATTGTAAAGCCCCATTTTCGGCTGTATGTCTTTTGGTGCTCTTTCTCTACCTATCGCTGTCCTGTCGCGCGTCCCGATAATAAGCAATGTCGGACATTTAATGTTCCCGAATTCATACACTACGGGCTGGGTGAAAATCATATCGGTAGTCAGGGCTGCATTCCATGCGACAATGGGATAATCTTTGTGCAATGTCCAACCCGCCAACAGGTTAAGCCAACGGTCATATTGAGGCTTCCAGGTATTATCGTAATAATATTTCAACTGGTAGTCGCGATAGCTTTCCACCGTGTTTTTCAATTCACCCTGATAGTTAGCGTCAATGGTTTGATAGCTTGCCAAAACTTTATAATCCTCCAAACCGATTGGGTTTTCCAGAATGAGTTTATCGGTCATTTCAGGATAGGATAATGCAAACCTTGTGGCAAGCATTCCACCCATAGAATGTCCTAATACCATTATTTTATTGATTTTCAGACTGTCGAGTATTGATTTGGTGTTAAGAGCCAACTGCTGAAAGCTGTATTGGTAGCTTGCAGGCTTGGTTGATTTTCCAAAGCCAATTTGGTCAGGTGCGATTACACGAAAACCTTGTTTACTCAACTCTTTTATAGTTTGCTCCCAATAAGCTATATTGAAATTTTTACCGTGCAGGAGCACCACGGTTTTTCCATTAGGATTTGGCGACAACACATCTACATAAGCCATTTTCAAATCTTGTCCCTGCGATTGCAACGGATGAAATTTTACCTCAAAAGGATAATCCACAGTAGCAAGGTCTTTATCCAACGCTATTAATTTATCTTGTGAGAAGCAAGTGGAAAATGTGGTGATCGCCAAAAGAATTAAGATATTTGTTTTCATTTTTCGATATTTTTTTTTAAGTTTGTCTGTATAAATATGAACTGTCGATGTGGTTAGTTTTTGCTTGCTATTAACGTTGGCGGTATGGTTAGTTGTCGATTTTGAAGCATTTTCCTATCAAGTTACAACTACTTTTGATATGAGCTGAAACGTTCGAATACCCTCTACACAGGCAATTAACTATACCGCGTGTTACCAACTGGCCGTTTTTCATTCTGTCAACCAGTTTAATGCTTCTTTTGTAATTTTCTCATACCAAACTTTCTCGTTATCACATTCATTTGCTATTTCATTTGAACGGTCAAAAAAGCGTTTTACATGTCTCGGTTCGGGAATATAAGTTGCATTATACGAGTCCGCAACCATTTTAATGAAAACATTCAACGGCAAAGGAACAATTGTTGAAGTTCCACCATAGAATGAAATATTTTGCTTTTGAAGGAGGTAAAAATGAGCCTTACAAGCATCGTTTATTTTTGGCGCTACAAATAAGCAATACGTAGGCTTTTGAGTTTCCTTTTTGTATTTTGCAAGATGTCTTGCTACTGGCTCGCTTTCAGCTTCATACTGCCGTTGTCCGCCTTGCATTGTTACTTCAACGGTTAATCCAAAGTCTCCATAATCACAAACAATGTCTGCCATATTACCTTGTGCCGTAGACATTGGATTTCCAAAATCGTCAAACTTTAAATTAGCCTTAATATTTCCACCGTCCAACATTGTCATTGCTCGCCAGGTATTCCACTCTAACATTAAGGGTGTATCGTAAAGTGAATTTGCAAGTATTTGGTCAAAAGTTGTATTTATTTCCTCGAATTGTCGATAATCTTTTATTGCTGCAATTTGGTCAGTTAGGATTTGTGCTTTCCTGTTTTCTAATTCGTCTGCAAATAAGTTTTTAAGTTCTTGCAGTGTTGCTGTAACAGGTAGTTGTAGTTGTGGAAATTCTAATCGAATTTTTTCTTCTAATAATTCTCTGTTATCAGTTAATAAGATTGGAATTTGAGGATTGCCAAGATATTCAACATATTGTCTATCGTTGTCAATGAAGCAAGGTTCTCTATCAGTGCTTTGCAAAAAATAATCAACTTCTTGAATTTTTTCGGGAACGATAGATATTGATTTTCCTAAGTGTGAAATATTGACTAATCCCGTTGCTCTCAAGTAACGAATACAAGCATCAGCATAGTCCCGCATATTGCTTGCTTTTGTGCTTAGAAATTTTGCAATGGAAGCATCAGTTGTTTCTCTTGTTCGTGTATTTCCTGAGCTTATATCGACACTATAAATCTCTTTTAATTCTCTTTCTAAATATTCAGCACGGAATTGCTTGTAGTTTCTTTCATTCTGTGCTTTTGCAACTCTAAACTGATTAATTTTTTCAACTATTGAGTCAAATTTTCGATAATCAACTAATTGCAAACCGAAAATCCTCAATTCGTCAAATTTTAATGAGCCAAAATGTCTAACAAGTCGGAATAATTCAAGATATGGTTTAACCCAGAACTCAGCTGAGTTCTCAGTTGGTTTGTGATATGGAGAAGGAATTTGAAACTTAAGTAACTGCCTTAAAAATATCTCTTCTTTACGCCTGGAACTTACCAACTCTTCACCTGCGAATGTTAACTGTATTGAGGGTGATAAAACAACAAAACCGAGCGCCTTTGGTGCTCGGTTAATTCTGTCTCTTGCACTAAAAGCAGGGTCATTTGCACCTTCTCCATTGAAAAAGTTTTCCTCTCTCAATAGCTCCATAAAAGCTCTTTGTGTTTCTGTATTCCATTTTTGCCCTGTAAAATGAGTTTGTAACAACCCAATTTCAGGAATCATTTTAGCTGGTGTTCGTGGGGAAGTGGTAACGAAGATTACTTTACTGTCAATTCTTGCCATATCATTTAAAAAGCAAATTCTTTTTCAAATTCTAATTCTGGATAATATTTCTTTTCGGTATTGCCATAATTTGAGATTAAAATATGGCTTGCTTCTGACTTAAATCTGTTTCTAATATTCACCGAATACGATTTCCCATATTCATCAATAATCATATCACCATACAGTTTTTCTGTTAACGGAGTTCTTCCGATAACCATAAGAGCCTTACAATTTAGCATTCTGAATTGACGAGCTAATTCTTTATGATTTATTTCGTTAAAACCATCTTTATGTTCGATATTGCCATAATCTGAGAAAATACAATCATACGGTGGGTCTAAAAACATAAAATCATTTTCATTTGCCATTCCAAATATTTCAGAATAATCGTGATTAAAAATCTCTGTATTAGAAAGCAATTTGCTATGTGCCTTTGTAACCAACGAAGTGTTCAAATTTGAATAACGACCGTAAGGAACATTAAATTCACCTTTTGCATTGTAACGTATCATGCCAGAATATGCCGTCTTGTTGATAAAGAAATAGATTAATGCATCTGAATACTCTTTTTCAGTTAAGTCGTTGAACATATCCCTTATTTTGTAGTATAATGGTTCATTGTCATCATCTACACGTTTATCAGGTGTTATACTTTTTAATTCTTCAAACCGCCGGCGATTGTCAGTATAAATTCTTTCAATCTCGGTTAGCTCGTTTTTAAGTATCTGGAAATTGTCCCTAACCCCTGTGTAAAAGGCCATTAATTTTGAGTTAATATCATTTATAATAGCCTTTTGAGGTTCTAAATAGAAAAATAAAGCTCCTCCACCCAAAAATGGCTCAATATAGCGTCCACTGAATTGTGGTATGTGTTTAATTAAATTAGGGATTTCTTTTGATTTTCCCCCTCTGTATTTTATCAGTGGTTTCATATTTTGGCAGTTCTTAGTTTATACTCTTCAATGTTTTCTGCAACAACACTTAAAATTTGTGTTGCTTCTTCCTCTTCGGCAATAATTTCATAAACTTTGTCTGCCGACCACAAACGAAGTAGGTCTTTTGATTCTACTTCAAGCAAATTGGCAAGAACTGTTATTTGTTCTCTTTTTGCCCGTCTGTCGCCTTTCTCAATTTTACAATATGTTGCTGTGTCTATTTTTAACGCAGCAGCTAATTCTCTCTGAGGAATTTGTCTTTCCTCTCGAAGTATTCTTACTTTATTTCCAAAGATTGTTGACATATTTTCGTCTTGACATTATTTGGCAAATATAGTTTGTTTTTCCGAATATTCATCTTTTTTCAGTCATTTTTTTGCAGATTTTGTTTTTCTATGTGAGAGTTAATCGAGTCGCACCATAGACTTTCACCATAGCGTTCTCACGTAACTGTGCTTGAAAGTTACCCCCGCTCTCCGTAGCTTCAAAATTCAACGTTCGTACGCTGGTCGTATGTTTCTGGACTACGACCGGTGGGAAGCAAGTCTCCTGGCTTGCATATTCAAATTTAGGCAACTATATTCATTTCTCAAATAGGCGAACTCAAAGCACAGAATGAATTGCTAAAAAAAAAGTTGCGCTAAGAGGAGAAAATGAACGTAAGGGTATGGATGAGTTTGACACAAAAGATTTGGGCATAACTACTCAGATAGAGTATAGTTATCCCGTTAATTGAAGAGTAAAATTAGTATTTATTCATTTACAGAGTACACAACAACATTATCCATCATGGTCGCATTAAAATTAACATTGGCTTCCATGGCATAATGATCCGAGAGATTTGCAGGGGTTTGTCCGATTTTTTCATAGAAAGTTTGGACTTTCCGTTCTATATTACCAATCCATTGCTGGTTCCGTACGAGTATATAATCTATCAGTTTCTTTTCGCCTGAAGCATTCCGAACCAACGTATTGTCAATTTCGTCGTAAGTAAACTTTACATCGCCACTGATTTCGCCGTTGTTGGCGCCAAGGGTATGGAGCATTAATTCATAATTCACAGGATCGTTTCGGTCAATATTGAAATCTCCGCAAATTAATTGAGGAACATTGGGGTCTGAGTACCGATCCAGTAGATATTCGTTAATTTCCTCGCATTGTTTTTCTCTGATTTTATGATCGCCATCTGCCTGCAAGTGCGTAGTAAGTAATTGAAAGTTTGCTCCTTCAAACTCTCCCTGGAAAAGTACCGCGCCTTTACGGGCAACCATGTCAAAACCTTTACTGATGCTAAACTTTATCTCATCAATTTTTGTCAAGGGAATTTTGCTGACTACCCACAGTCCGCTGTTGGTGCGAAAAGGCAAATAACACTTGTTGGCAGGACCATATTGAAAAGGATAGTTCTTTTTGAGACGCTTTGCCAGAATATTCCGGCATTTACTGCTGAATGCTTCCTGAAAAACAATAATCTGATAATCCGAATCGACCAACCTGTTGGCTATGTTTCTGGCACGGTTTCCATTATTGTTGAATAAACTAAAATAGGGGAGCATATAAATATTCCAACTGAGAATTTTAAACGTTTTCGAACTTTCAATTGGCTTATTCATCAAAGGAGGCGTTTGGCTTGTTGCGTAAAATATCGTTTTCAGCATAAATAAAAAGATGAAGTACATTTTTTTTGTCATGTCTCTGTTTTTTTTAATTTGCTGCAAACTAACCATAAGTTCTTTTCAACGCTGTGAAAAGGAAGTTACTATGATATGAAAGAATGTAAAAATACGCGATGGTGCTGTTTTTTTTAAACCGAAAACGAAAAGATTTTTTTAAAGGAAATGTTGAAAACAATCAAAATAACGCGGGAACGTTAGATATTCAGCCATTTAACTATTTTTTTTTGATTCTTTCGGGTATTTCAGCGCCTTTAACAAAAATGTAATAGACATACTGATTCAGTTCATACAAAAAAGAGCCGCGAAACTTCGCGACTCTGCATATTTATTATAATTCTGTCTCCCCTGAAATGGAAAGTATGATTTACCTGCGCTGCTTACTTCTATGGAATTGGCCTTTGCCTGATGTGAATTTTTTATGTCCGTAGCGGTGCAGTTCGGGTTTGTATTCGGGAGCTTCGCCCAATTCTTCGGGCATTGGGATTTTGTAAATATCTTTTTCCAGGAAATTTTCTATTTGCTTGAATTTGTATTGTTCGTCTTCCGACACAAAAGTGATTGACATGCCTTTAGCGCTTGCACGGGCGGTACGGCCAATGCGGTGAACGTAATCTTCGGCATCGTGCGGAACATCGTAGTTGATAATCAACGAAATGTCGTCGATATCGATGCCACGTGAAACGATATCGGTAGCTACTAAAATATTAACGCGGTTGTTTTTGAATTCGTGCATAATGTGGTCACGTTGTGTCTGGTCGAGGTCGGAGTGCATTTCGCCCACAGAAAGCCCCATTTGGCGGAACGTTTTGAAAAGCTCTTTCACTTTTAGTTTGGAACCCGAGAAAATGATCACTTTATTGAGTGCCTGATCGGCAAATAAATGACGTACAATACCGGGTTTTTGAGCTTCGTAACAAATATAAGCCGTCTGCATTATGCTTTCGGGCGGGCGTGAAACGGCAATTTTTACTTCTACGGGGTCGTGTAGAATTGTTTTGGCTAATTGTCTGATTTTTGGGGGCATGGTTGCCGAAAACATAATGGTTTGCCGCTCTTTTGGCAGCCGGTTGACTACTTGCATAATATCGTCGAAGAAACCCATGTCGAGCATGCGGTCGGCTTCGTCGAGAATGAAATATTTAACCTGGGAAAAATCAATATCATACAGGTTAATGTGCGAAAGCAAACGTCCCGGAGTGGCAATCACCACATCGGCGCCTTTTTGTAAGCCGCGCCTTTGCACGTCCCAGGCTTGTGAATCGTTGCCTCCATACACTGCAACCGACGAAAATGATGTAAAATAGGAGAAACCTTCCATTTGCTGGTCGATTTGTTGCGCCAATTCACGGGTAGGCGCCATAATAATGGCATTCACTTTGTCCTCGGCGTGTGGCTCTGCCTGTAAATTGTGTAAAAGGGGTAAAATAAAAGCAGCCGTTTTCCCGGTTCCGGTTTGGGCGCAGGCTATCACGTCGCGTTTTTGTAAAATTACCGGAATGGTTTGCTCCTGAACCGGAGTGGCTTCTTTAAAATTCATGGCTTGCAAGCCGTCCAATACGGCATCGCAAAGAGGAAGTTCGTCAAATCTCATTGAAAATATATTAATATGCTGCAAAGATACTCATTTAATTTTCAAAAATATATTACGCCGTTTTTAAGTTTTCATGTGTTGTGCGATTTATTTGTGTTCAGTTGATTTTTTTATACTTTTACAGTTTTACTACGGATGACTTGCTCAACTGTCATTTTAACCCTTTCATTTGCCGATGCATGATTATTTTCCGCTACGATAAAACTTTCGAAGGGCTGCTTACGGCCATTTTCGATGCTTATAACCGCAATACTTTTCCTGAAAAGTTATTGGGGTTTGAGGATATTGAACCTTTGTTTGTAACCGAAACTTATACGGTTTTGACGCAGGAAGATAAATCGGCGCGCGTTTGGAAAGGATTGGAAAAAAAACTCATGCCGATGGCGCTGAATATGCTGACTTATGTGTGGCTGTCCGAATTGCCGGGAAGCGATGAATTGCTTTTCCGTTATATTCGCAAAACCTTTGATAATAAAAAATCAATCGAAACTAATTTTGCCGACGACGATGTATTGCAGGTTCATAAAACGGCTAAAAAAGTCAGCGCTGAAAAAAATCGCATAATAGAATTGGTGCGTTTTCAGAAAGCAGCCGATGATATTTTCTTTGCGCCTGTTTCGCCCGATCATAATTGTTTACCGCTCACCATTTCGCATTTCAAAGACCGTTTTGCCGATCAGAAATGGATGATTTACGATACCAAACGCGATTACGGTTTCTTTTACGACCTGAAAACCGTTACGGAAATGACACTCGACACCACCGAACTTTTCCCTGCCGGAAAATTAGATGAGCGGCTGATGGCCGAGGATGAGCAACTGTTTCAAAAACTCTGGAAAGCTTATTTCCAATCGCTCACCATCAAAGAGCGTATCAACCCTAAACTCCATCGGCAACATTTACCGAAACGTTATTGGAAATATCTGACAGAGAAGCAATAAAAAACAAGAGCACAAATCATTTTGATTTACACTCTCATTTTTGGGTTATTTCTTTATACAAGCAACTATTGATGTTAAGAACGCAGGAAAATCAAAATCGCCTTTCTTCGAAAACCCGGTGCGAACCACTACTAATTCGAGCGATGGAACAATGTAAATGTATTGCCCGTCATGCCCCTGACACATGTATAAGTCTTGCGGTACATGAGGGTAGTCGTTTGATTGGTTCAGCCAGAAAAATGATCCGTATCGACCATTAGAGCCATTCGCCGGTTCTATGGCATTTTCCGTCCAGCCTTCTGGGAGAATTTGTTGCCCGAGCCAGTTGCCTTTATTCAGATACAGCAACCCGAAACGCACGTAATCGCGCATGGAAGCATAAATATACGATGAGCCGGCCAGAGTTCCCGAAGCATCTGTTTCAAAAATGGCGCTGCGCATACCTGTCGGGTTAAATAACTCCCGTCGTGGGAAAGCATAATATTCGGCATCGTTGTCTATTTTCTTGCGTATCAGGTAGCTTACAATATTGGTTGCTCCCGAATTGTAAAGCCAAACGGAATCGGGACGTACAACGAGCGGTTTGTTATAGGTGAATTCGGCCATATCGACAACATTATGAAGCATTAGGGTAACATCGGACAAATTTCCGTAGTTTTCGTTCCATTCCAATCCGCTGTTCATGTGCATGAGATTTTCGATGGTGATGGCAGCGCGTTTGTCGTTTTTCCATACAGGAATATCGGCCGGTTGTTTAATATCCATCAGCCCTTTCTTCACCATAATGCCGACGAGCGCATGCGTAAAACTTTTGGCCATCGACCAGCTCAGGAAATGGTTTTTGTCAGAAAAACCTTCTTTGTATTTTTCGGCAATCAGCTGATTTTTATAGGCTATGGCTATGGCAAATGTTCCTTTGTTGCCTTCCCTGTCATCAAATGCATCTACGATGGTGTTGTTTAACATAATCTGATCAATATCATTCGGAATGGTGTCGGCCAATTTATCGCCGGCAGGCCAGGCCACTGTGTCAGGATTGATGGCAGGCAGTGGAACGATTGTGTAAGGATGATTGCGGATTTCATCTTCGTTGCCACGCACCAAAGTGCAGCCAAAACCTTCGATATAAATGGCTTTGGAACTTGCCCAAAGAAAGCGACTCGTTACTTCTTTCTTTTCAAAATCAACCCTATTGTTAGTGTATTTGATGAATGAAAAATTCAAATCGGTACTTTCAATGCTTTCTTGCGTTCGGTTTCCGACAAAAACTCCTGAAGCCAGATTTTTAGCCGCATAACCGGTGATAATCGGAGTTAAAAGATGAATGTAGTAAATGCCGCCGGCAAGTCCCAAAATGAGTATAATGCCAACAATGCGTAAAATACGTTTTTTCATGGTTGATTATTTTTGAAGTTTGTAAAGGCAAATATATGAATTTTTTTAGTACATGACAATATATATACATTACAATATATAACCCGACGAAATACGTCGGGACTCAAACAGAAAAGTTTTCTACGCCTACTTCACTCCATTTTTTTGGCTCACCGGACGAGGTCAATCCAAAGAAGCGAGTGGTTTGAGGTTAAAGACCAATAAAATACAAACATTTCTTTCATGTACTTAGAAGTAACTACTCAGCACCCGAATAGATTTGATAATAATTAGCCATTTAGTTGA
>DIFH01000085.1 GCA_002427615.1 Paludibacter sp. UBA5753 | reverse complement strand
TGTAAATTATACCCCGAAAGAATGATCTATTATAAAAATCTACGGAATTTATGTTGTTTTAAAATGACTTTTCAATAAAATGAAACCTGTTCATTTTGTCAGGTGGTTTACTATTATTTTAATCTGTCAAAGTCGAATTAAATAACTGATGTTTGAATATTGTGCCAAAAAAAACACGAATTTGAAAGATAAAATACTAAACATAAAGCGGATATACTTTGTTCAAAGGGCTGTTTAATCAACCTGTGTCGCCTGGATTTTATTTCTTGCTTGAGTATTTTTCGTAGGTTTCAAGCGTATTGACAACGTAAGCCACCGTTTCTTTTCCCCTGAATCTTCCGTATTTTACAACCGGATCGTTATAAAATTCGGGTTCCGATTTTTTGATGAGAAAATATTCCACATTGTTAAACCAGATTTGAGGATTTTTTCCGTGTTTTTTTGCCAATGCCATGGCATCCAATACATGAGCAGGTCCCGAATTGTATGCTGCGAGTATAAATTTTATGCGCTCATCTTTGTTCTCAACCTTGCGGAATGAAAGATTCAGACTTTTAATATATTGCACTCCGGCTTCAATATTTTTTTCGGGATTCAAAACCGTTTTGCGTGTTAACCCGAAGTTGGCAGCCGTCCTTGGCATAAGCTGCATAATACCCGAAGCGCCCGCCCATGAAACCTGTGACGAATCGAAACGTGATTCATGAAAAGCAACCGCGGCTAAAAGTCGCCAATCCCAGTTAATTTCCTGCGCATATTTTTTGAAAAAATGATCGTAGGGTGAAATAGCGCCTTTGGGGATTTTGATTTTTTTTTGTGAAAAGTATATACTTCTCGTCCAGTATTTATATATCAGTTTTGCCTGAAGCAGTTCGTTTTCAGGTGATTTTTCCCAGTCCTGAATGGCATTCAAAAAATTCTTGCTTTCGCGCCGGATTAACCAGCCGTTATGTTGTTCAAAGCCAATGGGTAAACGCAAATCTAATTTTTTATATAACGATTTATAGAGTTGTGCGGTTTTATAATAGGCAACTGTGTACCTGATTTTATTTTCAGCGACCATCTCAATCAGGTCTTCGGAACTTAAGGAATCGGGCGCTTCAACGATTTCAAAGGTACCGCCTAATTCTTTGTTCAATGCTTCAAGCCTTTGTTTAAATATCGTATTTGGTTTTACGTATATTTTTTTGCCTTTTAGTTCGGTTACATCAGTCAGCGTATTGGCATTTATTGTCTGAACCAATACCTGATAGGATTTTTCCTGCGGTAATACAAAGTTGAAAAGTCGTTTTAATTCTTTGGTTTCTATGATGTTGTAGGCGACAATGTCAATTTTTCGTTCTTGTAGCAAACGTTCCAGTTCCCTTTCGCTTTTTGCTTCCACGATTTTAAGTTTTACCCCTATTGTTTTTGATAGATTTTCAGCCATTTCGAAATCGAATCCCATATACTCATCTCTGTAAAGGAAATAAGAAGTGGAACCATACATAGTTCCGACTTTTAGGGTGTCTCTCTGTTTAATCTGTTCAAGGTCGATACAGGGAGATGATTGAGTTTGATCGTTTTTGGCTGGATTACAAGCCGAAAAAACGAATAGACTGATGATAAACCAGAGAATGATTGTTTTGTTTTGCATAAAGTTTTTACAGGAATTCTATGTTCTCGGTTTTAAAACCCTGTATGTTGTTCATTCGCAAAAAAACTTGCGTTGTTGCTACAACATCTTTCTGGCAATAAACGGCAATGCGTTCAATGTCCTTTTCTTTATAATAAACTCCGGCTACCTGGCTGCCATCAATATCATCTTTCGGGGTAGGAATTCCGAATATGGCGGTTAGTAATTTTAATGAGGTATAATTTTTATAATCGCCGAATTTCCATAATTCAAGCGTGTCGATAAACGAAATTTCCCAAGGTTTTTTGCCTGAAATTTGCAATACAGATGGGAGGCTTATGCCATTTATCAACATGCGCCTGCAAATATAAGGGATGTCGAATTCCTTGATGTTGTGTCCGCAAAGTGTGTGCTCTTTGGTTGTACAAAATTTTGTAAGCATTTGCGTAAAATCGTCAAGAATTGTTTTTTCATTATCGCCTGCAAACGATTTGGTTCTGAAATGCATTTCCAATCCTTTGAAATAGATAAAGCCAACAGATATACAGACTATTTTACCAAATTCGGAATAAATGCCGGCGCTGTTTGCAAACGCTTCGGCGGCTGAAGTTTCGTCGGTATATTTTTCGGGCATGCGCTTCCGTATCAGGTTGTATTTCTCCTCCCACAAATGCGCCAAATCTTCGGGGATTTCTGAGATGTCAGCCTTTTGAGGAACTGTTTCAATATCCAGAAACATGATTTTTGGTAAGTCGGATAGATTCATAAGCTTATTGATGTGATGATTGGGTGATTTATTTAATGCTTGTGATTTTCATAAGCAATTCAGAACAAGGGTAATATCAAGTGCAAAATTCAAAATCTAATGACAAGATTTCATTTTTTCTTTCCATGATCTTAAATTATGGGGGTTATTATTAATTGTTTAAATGGCTAAATTCATTAATAATTTGTAACTACTCAGCACCCTTTATTTTTATAACCTTGTGATTTTCAGTTCGACAAAGTCGAACTGAAAATCACAAGGAGGGGGGATTGTTTCATTATCCCCCAGTTGCGCTTCGCTTACTGGGGGTTATTCATATTTAGCCCCGTAGGGGCAAAGAGTTTAAATGCATAACAATCAACTAAATGGCTGAGTATTATTAAATTTATTAGGGTGCTGAGTAGTTACAATAATTTACACATCAACTCATCATCACATCTATCTTATTTCAAATTATTCTCAATATATTTAGTCAGGATATCAATGGCTATGTCATTGTTACCACCTTGTGGGATAATCAGATCGGCAAAGCGTTTGGTAGGTTCGATAAATTGCAGATGCATAGGCTTAACGGTGCATTCGTATCGTTCCATCACTTTATTCACCGAGCGTCCCCGTTCAACAATATCCCGATTGATAACACGCATCAGGCGGTCGTCGGCATCGGCATCTACAAAAACCTTGAGATCCATCATTTTGCGTAATTCGGGATTTGTCAACACCAGAATGCCTTCGACAATAACAACGTGACAGGGTTTCACCGGAATGGTTTCGGCGGCTCGTGTGCAGGTAAGATAGGAATAGATAGGCTGTTCGATGGTTTTCCTTTTTCGCAAATCTTTTAGGTGGCGTGTAAGTAATTCAAATTCAATGGAATCTGGATGGTCGAAGTTGATTTCGAGGCGTTCTTCGAGTGGTAAATGACTGCTGTCGCGATAATAAGAGTCCTGAGGTAAAATGGCTACTTCTCCTTCGGGCAAGCGTTCCACTATTTTTCGTACCACTGTTGTTTTTCCTGAACCGGTTCCACCGGCAATTCCAATAATTAGCATGTGTTTGTGGTTATTGATTTCAGAGCACTAAAATAAGTATTTATTCCTTTTTGTTCTAATTTGTTCCGATATTTTTTGCTTAAAATCGAGTAATATAATTTATACGATTGTAAATCAAAGTTATATATAATTTTTTAGGGAAGCTGAAATCTGCTGAAAATTGCTTGATTAATGGTTGAAACTTAGAGTAAACCATCAAATCAAATTCAATCATGCTGTATATTTTTGTATATTTGTGTTGAGATTATTAAAAAATTATGTCGTGTTTGCTACGAGTGCAACGCAGAGATAGGCGTTTTCTTGCAAACACGACATACAAAGTCCCGTAGCGACGTGATAGATATATAAATTTCTAATCCGTCGAAGTAGAATTTAGTACATGACAAAAATTATATAGCGATATCATCATTTCAGCGCTTTTTCGATAACCGGTTGAACCATAGCTTCCATTACTTCATAACCTTTGGCGGTGCAATGTACCCCATCGGAAGTATATTCGGCTATCATGCCGTTATTGCCATCGTTCATGGCGCTGAAATAATCCAGATAAATGTAACCTTTCGTTTGGCAATACTCTTTAATCATCGCGTTCAATTTCGGAATTTTGATATTCGGTTCCATGCCTTTTTTCCAGGGATAATCAAATGCCGGCAAAACCGAACACAAAACTACTTTAATTTTGTTGGCATTGGCTATTTCGGCCATCGACGAAAGATTATCCAGGATCATTTCGAGTGTCGACGGACCGGTATTTCCCGCAATATCATTGGTACCGGCAAGAATTACAACTACTTTCGGTTGAAGTGCAATCACGTCCTGACGGAAACGAACTAACATCTGTGGAGTTGTTTGTCCGCCAATGCCACGACATAAGTAAGGATTGTTTTTGAAAAATTCCGGACGAGCATCTTTCCAACCCTGAGTGATGGAGTTTCCCATAAACACAACACGTTTTTCACCTTTTAGCGGGGCGGCAAGGGTGGCATTCTCAGCTTGATAACGTTTCAGGTTGGCCCAGTCTTGTGCATTTCCAAAAAGCGACGATAGTAAGAATGCACACATAAAAATTAGCTTTACAATGTTTTTGAATTTCATAAAAATTAGATTTTAAATGGAGTCCAAAGTTAAATAAAACTATTTATATTCTGACATTAAAATGGTTTGAATTTTTGATTTTTCATCCGTTCTGATTTTAAGCATACAATCCTGGATGCGTTTGCGGAATTTCCAGCAGGTCATTTGATTCAATCCTAACTGGTCGGAATAATTGTATGATGAAAATTCATTGCCGAGTACACAAACATTATATGCAATAAAAAAAGCCTTATTTACAGGGAATTTAATGTTATGGAAAATTGTATTGGCTGTTGCTGATTCCTCTTTTTTGCAGCGCGTACAACGTCGCGACCAGGGAGTTTTTCCCTCGCAATAATTAGTATGTCCGCAATTTCGGCAAGTAAATCCGTCTCTCCATTTCACTTCGGCCACAAATTTCAAAACCTTCTCACTATCGTTAAAAAGCTCTTGGGCAAATTGGGGTGTTATTTCTTCTTTAAATAACATGGCATTCAAACAATTCGGTATATTTGATAAATAATTGAGCACAAAGATATAAATAATTTTTAGTGATACTATAATAATTTGAAAAAAGTTTATATTTCTAAGGTTTATTAGCAACAAAACACATGCTTTTCCAGTGATTATAGGAAAATAATAGTGATATTATAATAATTTATTAGTGATACTATTGTAATTTGAAAATAATGTTTTATCTTTGCACGGGAAATCAAAGTTATGGGTATTTCGGACGTTACAACCTGATAAAGCATAGCGAATCCAAATAACACAAAGTAAGTAACAATGAATGTAGAAGCTATAAACGAACGTTACACGAGCCTAAGTGAGACAAGTTGTTGTTTGTCATGCGGAGGAGCCATTAACCACGCGAAAGCACAAGCAGGTGAAATTTGCGTGGATATGGGAAGCGGACGTGGGAATGATGTAATTCGCTTGGCAGAAGAAGTAGGAGAGAGGGGTTATGTTTACGGTATCGATATTTCAGAAGGAATGATAACCAAAGCCAAAGCCAATCTTGAAAAATTTGAAGTTACGAATGCCGAAATTCTGAAAGCCGGACTCGAAAACCTCCCTTTAGAAGTTAATTCGGTTGATTTGGTTATTTCTAATTGTACCATTAATCACGCTTCCGACAAACTTGCCGTATGGAGTGAAGTGTACAGGATTTTGAAACCGGGCGGACGATTTGTGGTAAGCGATATTTATGCCACACAACCGATAGCTGATGAATATCGCAATGATCCTGTGGCTGTTGCGGAATGTTGGGCGGGTTCGGTTACTCGTGCCGAATATCTCACCATGCTCGAAAGAGCCGGATTTATCGAAATAAAAATATATGAAGAATCGGAACCTTATGCCAAAGGGCAAGCCGAAGTGGCAAGTTTCACAATATCAGGAAAGAAAAACCCCTAACCCATGGAGGGAAACTCTTTAAGCCTCCTTCACAGGGGGTTGGGGGTCATATTCACAACTAAAATAATTTATATGAAAAGTGTAGTGAAAAAAAGCTGTGGTTGCAAAACCAACAGCGCCGAATCGACAGTAGCCCAATGTTGTGCTAAAGTGTCGATTATTGTAGCCGGTTGTCATGACTAAGCTGCAAACTTAATAACTTCTCCGAAGTTTAATCTTCGGAGAAGTTATTTTAGAATTGTACAATACAAAAAATTAATTAATATTATGAAGACAGTAATCAAATCGATTTTATTGATATTGGTATTATCAATAAGCTATTTACAACTAAATGCCACAAACAAAAAAAATCAAAATATGCCTCTAAAAACAAATGAATCAACTTTTTTAGAAAGTGAAAGTAAATATAATTTTACAGAAACCGTTGAAAAACTGACTGCCGAGATAGAGAAAAATACATGGAAATTATCTGTTGTACATGATTTGCAGGAAACATTGAAAAAGAATGGATCAGAAGTTCTTCCTATTAAGGTTTTTGCTTTATGTCATCCAAAGTATTCAAGCAAAATATTATCGCGAGATGAGGAGCGGATTGTCTCAACCTTAATGCCGTGCAGAATAAGTGTATACGAAAAAAGTAATGGTAAAACTTATATTTCACGAATGAATACAGGAAGTCTTGCTAAAACATTTGGTGGAATTATTGAAGAAGTAATGACTGCCTCTTCAAAAGATGTGGAAATTATCATTGGGAATTTAATCATAACAGATTAAATATTTGACATATATAATACAATTCTTATAAAAAAGAAAATGGCTTTATCTAATCATAACATAATTACTCCAATAAAAGACTCTGAAGATTTCTTCATTGTCAATCCATTGTATAAATCGGCTGATGTCATTTCTGCAAATGAAGTAAAAATGTTGAAAAATAAACTCGACCCAAACAGGGAATTTGCACAACGAGGTTATTTAGTAGACGAAGCCAAAGAAAAGCGAGCTTTCAAATTGGCTTATCTCGATTTTACCGAAAAACGGGAAGATGACGAAACGCAGTTGTTTTTTGTGCCGAATTACTCCTGTAACTTTGCCTGTTCGTATTGTTATCAGGATGGTTATAATCCCGTTCAAAAAGTAGTTACAACTGAAGTTGTTGATGCATTTTTTGCCTATATAAAAACTGAATTTGCCGGACGACGCAAATATATCACCGTATTTGGTGGGGAACCTTTGTTGCCGGGCGATAATCAGCGTAACATGATTGTACACTTGTTGAGCAGAGCTAATGAGTCAAAACTCGACGTCGCATTCGTAACAAACGGTTATACTTTGAAATCGTATGTTGATTTACTGAAAACTGCAAGCATTCGTGAAGTCCAGGTAACATTGGATGGAACACAGGAAGTACACGATGGCCGGCGTTTTCTGAAAGGAAAACAACCTACATTTGATAAAATTGTTGAAGGAATTGATGCTTGCCTTGCAGCAGAAATCAATATTAATCTGCGTATGGTGATTGACAAAGAGAATATTGAGAATCTGGCCGGACTTTCTCGTTTTGCAATCGATAAAGGTTGGACAGCTTCGCCATTTTTCAAAACACAAATCGGACGAAACTACGAATTGCATTTTTGCAATAGTACACCTGAGAAATTATTCGATCGTGCTACCATGTATCAACACTTGTATGAATTATTGAAAATTCACCCGTATATTGCAGAGTTTTATAAACCGGCTTTCTCCATAGCAAAATATATTGCTGAGCATGAAGCTTTACCAACTCCGTTGTTTGATTCGTGCCCGGCATGCAAAACTGAGTGGGCTTTCGATTTTACCGGAACAATTTATTCGTGTACAGCAACTGTTGGCAATAAGGGGGACGAACTTGGAACTTTTTATCCCGAAATAACAAAAAACGAAGCAGCCATTGAAAGCTGGCAGAATCGTGATATTACAACAATCGAAGAATGTAAAACTTGTTCTGTATCGTTAGCTTGTGGTGGCGGTTGCGCTTCCGTAGCCAAAAATAAAAACGGGCATCCAAATACACCCGATTGTCGACCGGTAAAGGAATTACTAAGTCTGGGAGCGGCGTATTACCTTACAGCCCCCTAAATTTCCCGAAAGGGGACTTAAAGAGCGCTTTTCGGAATGTTAAGCTTTTAAATATGAATATATGAACATTTATAATACTAAATCAATAACAAAACTAATATTAAGTCCCTACTGCGGAGGGATTTAGGGGAATTTATGAAAGAAATTAATACAGTAGATTTTGAAAAAGAAGTATTAAACGGTGGAAAAGTAGTGCTTGACTTTTATTCCACCGAATGTCCGCCTTGTGAAGCATTGGCTCCAAAATTTGAAGCTATGGCTGAATTGTATGGCGAAAAAATCAAGTTTTTTAAAATTTTCCGTCAGGGTAACAGGGAATTAGCAACAGCATTAAGTGTAAGTTCTTCGCCAACCTTATTGTTTTTTGATAATGGGAAACAAATTCTCGATACTATTAGCGGTGGAATTAAGAAATCTGAAATTCAGGAACGTTTGGACAAAATGTTGACAATTGAGGACGCAGTTGCCATTAAAGCGAATCAGAAAAAAATTGTTTCGGAATACGATGTAGCTATTCTGGGTGGCGGACCTGCCGGATTAACCGCCGGTATTTATCTCGGTCAGGCAAAAATCAAAACGGTTTTGATTGATCCTGCTCTTCCGGGCGGATATATGGGAATTACGCATCAAGTTTCAAACTATCCGGGCTTTGAACAACCCCAACAGGGGTTTATGCTGGCACATTACATGAGCGAACAAGCTAAACACACCGGAATTGACTTTAAAGTGGCAGTTGATATTACATCGGTTGATTTGGTGAAGAAAGAAATAGTAATTGATGAATTAGAGACTATTAAAGCGAAGAAGATCATAATTGGAACCGGAACGACTCCTAATACAATGAATGCTCCGGGCGAAAGTGACTACAAAGGCAAAGGAATTTCATATTGTGCTACCTGTGATGCTAAATACTTTGTAGATAAAGAAGTTACGGTTATTGGTGGAGGAAATTCGGCAGTAGAGGAAGCCCAATTTATTACCAAATTTGCAAGTAAAGTGACCATAATTCACCAGTTTGATAAGCTAACTGCCAACCAAACAGCAATTGAGCAATTACAGGCAAACGAGAAAATCAGCGTGATGTACGAACATGAACCACGCAAATTTGAAAAACGGGGCGATAAAATGATTACGTTCGTTGAAGATTTAAAAACCAAAGAGTTGAAAGAATTAGAATCTGACGGAGTATTTGTTTTTATTGGTTTTAAATCAAATGTCTCTGTTTTGGGCGAAACATTACCTGAAATGGATAAATGGGGCTATATCGTAACCGATGAAGATCGCAAAACCAATTTGCCGGATGTTTTTGCCATAGGTGATATTGTGAGTAAAAAATATCGTCAGATTACAACTGCCGTAGCCGATGGAACAGTGGCTGCAATTACTATTTCGAAAGAGTTATAACACCTCTTTCTAACGCTCTCCGAAGTAGAGAGAGAGAATGGTGTATTAAACATTAAATAAAATTTATTCTGTTAATAAACAGGTGATAAAAGATAAAACAAGATGGAAAATCAAAAAGATTTATATTCTGAATCGGATTTAAAAGTAATGCGTGCCGCTGAGGATTCTCTTTTAATGGGGAAGAACCGTATAGAAGAGTTGAAACTTTTTGCTGAAAATTCGGGGTTTAAACGTATTGGAATTGCTCATTGCGTGGGGATGACGCGTGAAGCCATGAGTTTGAAAGAAAGACTTTCGGATCGGTTTGAGGTTTTTACTGTTGATTGCAAATACGCCAAAATTCCGGCAGCTGAATTATTAGATGATGAAACCGTGAATGGTACTTCCTGCAATCCTGCCGGACAAGCCGATTTTTTAGCTAAAAACAATACTGATTTGAATATCTCTTTCGGACTTTGTATGGGTCACGATATCATGTTCAATATGAAATCGAAAGTACCCACTACCACTTTGATTGTTAAAGACCGTGAACATAAACACAACCCTTATCAGGAGTTTGTAAAAAAAGAAGACTGATTTTACTTGTCTTATAATTGTATCGGCTGATTTTCTGTCAAGAAGATCAGCCGATTTTGTATGTTGTAAATTCCATTTCTAAACAATTCAAGATTAGTTGTGTTATATTATTGATATTTAAATGTATAATATGCAATTGTAAACTAAATAGAGAAAAATAATAGTGATATTATAATAATTTATTAGTGATACTATTGTAATTTAAAAATAATGTTTTACCTTTGCAGCGAAATTCAATAATAGATAAAAACGACAAAAATATATATGGAAAAAATTGTAATCGTTGGAGGGGTTGCGGCAGGTGCAACCGCAGCAGCCAAAGTTCGTCGTATTTCGCCCACAGCACAAATTACTATGCTCGAAGCAGGTTCGGATATTTCGTTCGCCAATTGCGGATTGCCTTATTACATAGGCGGAGATATTAAGAGCCGTTCGAAACTGATTCTGCAAAGTCCCGAAAGTTTTAATGAACAATATAATGTTGATGTTCATACGCACACAATTGTTTCGGCAATTGATAAGACTGCTCATGCCGTAAACGCAATGGACACCCGCAGCGGTGAACAAAAAGTTTTTGAATACACGAAACTGATTTTGGCACAAGGCGGTCGTCCTATTACGCCAACATTACCCGGCGCCGATTACAACCATGTTTTCACGCTGTGGACTTTGGAAGATATGGATAGAATAGCCTACTATTTGAATGAGAAGAAACCTGCGACTGCAGTTGTAGTTGGAGGTGGATTTATCGGACTCGAAATGGTAGAAGCATTAGTAAAGCGTGGACTCAAAGTGAATGTGGTGGAAATGATGCCGCACGTTATGGCTGTTATGGAGCCTGAAACTGCCGGTTTTATTGAAAATGAGATGCTTTCGTACGGTGTTGGAATTCACACAGGTACGGGAGTGACCGAAATATTTCCTCATTCAGTAAAACTTGATAACGGTAAAATACTTGATGCCGATATGGTATTGCTTTCTATCGGTGTTCGTCCTACCTTGCAATTGGCTAAGGACGCAGGGCTCGAATTGGGTGAAGCGGGCGGTTTACTTGTAAATGCACAACTTCAAACCAGCGATCCCGATATTTATGCAGCCGGTGATATGGTGGAAATTGAACATCGCATAAATGGTAAAAAAGTACGTATTCCGTTGGCAGGTCCGGCTAATCGTCAGGGACGAATTGCTGCAGAGAATGCTTTGGGCGGAAATCATGTTTACAAAGGCGCTTTGGGAACATCAGTGGTTCGTGTTTTCGAAGCGGTAGCCGGAACAACCGGTTTGTCGTTGAAACAAGCACGTTCTTTAGGTATTGAGGCTGATGCCGTTGTCGTTCACAAAGAACATCATACGTCTTACTATCCCGGAGCCGAAAATGTTACTGTTATGTTAATTTACGATCATGAAACGGGTTTAATACTTGGCGGACAAACTGCAGGGTATAAAGGAGCTGACAAACGCCTCGATGTAATTGCAACTGCTTCAGCTGCAAAGTTGACAATTAATGATTTGGCGGATATTGATTTTGCTTATTCGCCACCTATCGGCACAGCCAACGATGCTATCAATATGGCGGCTTATACGGCCGAAAACAGAGTGTCGGGCTTTAGTCCGTCGGTTACCGTAACCGAACTTGATGCATTTATTGAAGGAACGCATCCCGTTTTTGTGGATGTGCGTGATATCTTTGCTTTTGAGAAAAGCCATATCGAAGGCGCTATACATTTACCGCTTGAATTGCTCGCACAACAAATCAATTCCATTCCGACAGACCGTCCCATCATTGTTTACGACGAAACAGGGAAAAAAGGACATCAGGCTTTGCGTACTCTTCTCGGCGCCGGATATAAAAATGTTACAAACATTTCCGGTGGGTATATCTCGTTGCAGCGACAAGCCCGAACGGTTGGTTTTAAACATCTAAAAGTCAATCTCTTGCCGGTAGAATTAAAATCGGTGGAAGGCGAAACTACTAAAACGGAAGAAAAAATAACTTCGGGAGTAAACGATATAAATACACCTTTGGTTGTGGATGTTCGTACGCCCGAAGAATTTCATGCAGGAGCATATCCCCATGCAATAAACATTCCGCTTGATGAATTGATGCAGCGTTATGAAGAATTGGGAAATAACGTTTCCCGTGAAATTGTGGTGTATTGCGCTTCGGGCGCCCGCTCGGCTTACGCGCAAAGGCTATTGATGCAAATAGGTTATACAAATGTAAAAAATGGCGGTGGATTAAATTCGATGATGGCTTCAAGAAGAGTAAAACCCGTTGCTGAAACATCTTCCAATGAACCATTAATTATTGATGTTCGTACGCCACAGGAGTTTGCAGCGGGAGCATATCCGGGAGCTATCAATATCCAATTGGATGAATTGCCTGCTCGTGTTAATGAATTGGGAAGCTTGTCGAGAGATATTACGTTATATTGTGCCTCCGGTGCACGTTCGGCTTATGGACAACGTATTTTGCAACAAAAGGGTTTTTCCAACGTAAAAAACGGCGGTGGCTTGATGCACATGATGATGCGAAGATAATGCCTCATCCCTGATCCTCTCTTCGAGGAAAGAGGAACTTTATAAACTAATGAACTTACAAAATAATAAACTAATATGCAAACATTTCTGATAATTTTAGCCATTGTGCTTGGAGCAATTGTTTTATTAAACATTTTTGCCCGCGCCAAAATGAAAAATGCTCCTAAAGTGACCGATCATGAGAATATTCTGGTATTGACGGAGCAAAATTTCGACCAACAAACGAAAAACAAAATAGTATTGGTCGATTTTTGGGCAGCATGGTGTGCTCCCTGCCGCATAATGGCTCCGATTTTGAATGAAGTTGCCGCCGAATTGCCCGAAGGTTATAGAGTTGGAAAAGTAAATATTGAGGAATATCAATCAATGGCTCAACGCTTTAATGTTCGTAATATTCCTACGCTTATTCTTTTCAAAAATGGAAAAGAACTAAACCGCTTTGTGGGAGTGAAGACGAAAAATTATTTATTGAAAGAAATGAAGATTCCTAACTCCTAAGGGTGTAACCGGATTACTTTCGTCTCTGATATTAAATAATTATAGTTTGTTAGCGCTAACTAAACTCCCCTTCATTGTGTCTCGACATTACCTGTCTCGACTTTACCTGTCTCGACATTACCTGTCTCGACTTTACCTGTCTCGACTTTAGGCGAGAGGCGAGAGGGGTTGGCGCTTGTTTTTATTAGTATTTGCAAGAAAACGCCTATCTCTGCGTTGCATTCAAATCAAAAACTACTCATTTCGTCTTGGCAGGACTTCGTCTCTTCGCTGCTTCGTATGCCTTGACCTTTTCTTATCAAACGCCGGGCTTTCTTTCTGACACCATATAAGATTCAGAATCCCGAGGAAAAGTGGTTTGAGTATTTCAAATTGTTGGGGATGAAAGGGGTAAAGTAAAATAAATTTTCGAGAAGCTTATGATCGTATTCATTTTTTTGCTAAAACCGAATTTTATAAGTTCATCATTTGCGCTCGTTTGCGTAATTTGCGGTCTAAAAATCTTATCTTTCCTTTATAAATCTTTCAGGATTTTTAGGTGACCCGCTTATAAATCGTATATTTTTATGTAAGTTTGCACTTCAAAATTTAAAAACCATTTGTAAGGTTCAGAAAACATGATTAAAATTACATTCCCCGACGGTTCGGTACGCGAATTTGCCAAAGGCATTACCGGACTTCAATTGGCTGAAAGTATCAGCTCACGACTTGCACAAGAGGTGCTTGCCATCACAGTAAACGAACAAATCTGGGATTTAAGTCGTCCTATCGAAACCGACGCTGCCATTAAATTGCACAAATGGGACGATGAAGAAGGTAAGCATGCTTACTGGCACTCGTCGGCTCACTTGATGGCCGAAGCGTTGCAGGAGTTGTATCCGGGCATTAAATTCGGTATTGGACCGGCTATCGAAAACGGTTTCTACTATGATGTGGATCCTGGTTCTGCAGTAATCAAAGAAGGCGACCTGCCAACCATCGAAGCGAAGATGGTGGAATTAGCTGTCCGGAAAGAAGCGATTGTTCGCACCGACATAAGCAAAGCCGATGCATTGAAAAAATTCGAAGAAAAAGGCGACGAGTACAAAGTGGAACTGATCAACGATTTGGCTGACGGAACCATTACCTTATATTCGCAGGGCAACTTTACCGATCTCTGCCGCGGACCGCACTTACCCAACACCGGCGAAATCAAAGCGATCAAGCTGTTGAGCGTGGCCGGCGCTTACTGGCGCGGCGACGAGAAACGCAAAATGCTGACTCGTATTTACGGGATTACTTTCCCTAAAAAGAAAATGCTCGACGAGTACCTTGTATTGCTCGAAGAAGCTAAAAAACGCGACCATCGCAAGATAGGTAAAGAGTTGGAATTATTTATGTTCTCCGAAATGGTGGGCAAGGGACTTCCTATCTGGTTGCCACGCGGAACGGCTTTGCGCTTGCGCCTCGAAGACTTTTTGAAGAAAATCCAGCGCCGTTTCGAGTATCAGCAGGTAATGACGCCGCATATCGGAAACAAAAATCTGTATGTAACTTCAGGTCACTATGCCAAATACGGAAAAGATTCGTTCCAGCCTATCCATACGCCCGAAGAAGGTGAAGAATACTTGTTGAAACCGATGAACTGCCCGCACCACTGCGAAATTTACAAGTTCAAACCGCGTTCGTACAAAGATCTTCCGATTCGATTAGCTGAATTTGGTACAGTTTATCGTTACGAGCAAAGTGGTGAACTTCATGGGCTAACCCGCGTACGCAGCTTTACACAGGACGATGCGCATATTTTCTGCCGCCCCGACCAGGTGAAAGATGAGTTCCTGAAAGTAATGGATATTATCTTTATTATTTTCAATGCGTTAGATTTTAAAAACTTTGAAGCCCAAATTTCGTTGCGGGATCCGAACAACAAAGAAAAATACATTGGTACCGACGAAAACTGGGGAAAAGCCGAACAATCCATTATTGAAGCTTGTGCCGAAAAAGGATTGAAAGCTAAAGTGGTACTTGGTGAAGCTGCCTTCTATGGTCCGAAACTTGATTTTATGGTACGCGATGCCATCGGGCGTAAGTGGCAGTTGGGAACCATCCAGGTAGATTATAACTTACCAGAACGTTTCGAGCTGGAATACACAGGCGAGGACAACCAGAAACATCGTCCGGTTATGATTCACCGCGCACCGTTCGGTTCAATGGAACGTTTCGTGGCCGTGTTAATTGAGCACACTGCCGGTAAGTTCCCCTTGTGGTTAACTCCCGATCAGGTGGTTGTATTGCCAATCAGCGAAAAATTCAACGATTATGCATTCCAGATTGCCAAAGAACTTAATTCAAAGGATGTTCGGGTGCAAGTGGATGACCGCAACGAGAAAATCGGTCGTAAAATCCGTGATAACGAACTGAAACGTATTCCGTTTATGTTGATTGTGGGAGAAAAAGAGGCCGAAAATGGTGAAGTGGCTGTCCGCAAACAGGGCGAAGGCGACAAAGGCTCCATGAAAGTATCCGATTTTGCCAAAATGGTAAATGATGAAGTGGATGCGCTAATGAATAAATATTAAATGCCCGCTAAATCCATCGATGAGGGACTTAAAATACCAAAAAGTGCGAACCGGCTTAGCCGGTTCGCACTTTTTGGTATTTAGCTGCGATTAAAAAATTGTGAAATTTCGTATAGCCTATTTCCGTCTTCTAAATTCTAATTTGACACCTTAATTAGTGTCAGAAAGAAAACTCGGCGTTTGCTTGCAAACACTAATTAGGGTCTGCTGAAAAACTATTTTATGCCACGGAGTGGCTAAATGTGAATAACCCCCAGTGAGCGTAGCGATACTGGGGGATGTTGAATAACCAGGAACCCCAGCCCCGAAGTGGGCTGAACAATATCATAATATGTTGTTATTGAACCCTTGCAGGGCTCTATTCCTTTGTACTATTTTTGTCCGTCCCGATGTATCGGGA
>DIFH01000066.1 GCA_002427615.1 Paludibacter sp. UBA5753 | reverse complement strand
TACAAAAGAACGGGATTTTCGGTTTGTAAAGTGATTGAAGTTTACTTTAATAGTGTACCTATCGTAAAGCCTACAGCCGTTTGGGGCTTTATCGGTATTGTTGGGGAGCCATATTTGGTTGTCCTGAATAAAAGTAGGTTCGACCAGATAATTTCTATGCGTGAAATAATGTTTTATTTCACGGTTGTAGTACCGTTTGACAAGGGCATAGTTATCGGTGGCAAAGTTAATACTTAATGGCTTAAAACCCGCTAATCTTCGGGTAAACGAGGTATAAAGAAAGCAGTCATTCGAAATGTCGGGAAATATATCCCTGATATTTGACGGGAATAATTGGTGATTCAATTTTGTAAGCGGAACATCTTCTTTATCGGTTAGCGAGAAAAAGAATATTTGGGGTTCCCTTGGGAACTCAAATGCCAGGGTGTTAAGAAACAGTGATTCTTCCATAAGGGTGCTGAGTTTATAATTGACTGATTTAATCCATTAATTATTTGTGTTGTATGAAATTTATAAATTTTAAGTATATATTTTTTTTGCGACTTCATGTAATTCTGTGATAAATTCAACCTTTTATTTAGTTGATTTTGAACTTTAATCCATTGAATCAGGCAAGTTTTCAAATTCTTCAATATCGACAAATTCTGGACATTCGATTGCATCTAATTCTTCAAAACTTTCCCATTCAGATTTCCAATCTTCATATTCCATACCTCTATCAGATTCTTGCCAATTATCAGATCGTTCATCATAATAGTCTTGTTGCCGCTGCTTAATATTATCTGCAAATTCATTAATTAAAGCAATGGTGTTGTTGTAATCATCAACTAATGTATTTGTTTTTAGTTCTAAATCTTTTAATTTTGAAATCAAATTAGCCTTTGTTTCAATTTCATATTTTGACAACCGCAACATTGTTTTACTTTGTGTAATTGGTTGTTTTTTAGCAATAACAGTATTTTCTTCTTCGCTATCCTCAATTCTCAAAATTTTACAGAATTCTTTACCGTCAGGGCTTTTTATTATGGCTCCAGGTATCCATTCATTTTTAAAAGATTCGGGTAATGGACGTTTTCCAATTTTTTTACTGTCGGTAATATAAACCACTGTTGAAGCCATATTTTATTTTATTAAAGGTAAGTAAATAGTTGCTCAAAAAACACACTTTAAATTTTACCTGTTTGTTTATATGTTGCATCGAAAACATAGTCCTGCAACCATGTCTGAAATGATTTGTTATCCTGAAATTGTTTGAATAATTCCAGTCCAGAACTCATTGAGGCAAGTATTACTTTTCGTAATGCAGCATCACTTTCAATGCGTGCGGTATCTGAATTTGAGTTTTTAATGGCATTCTGATAGGCTTCGTTTTTGGCTACTTCTGCCGGAAGCTCTAATATTTGTTTCTTGACTTTATCGACATCAGTCCAAGGCACAGCTCCAAAGCGGGTGTTGAATGCAGTTACAATCTGACTGAGATAATCCATTAGCGGAGCAGAAACGCCACCACCGCCACTTACAGGCACTGGTTCAATCTCGGTATCTTTGTTTTCGAGAATGATTGCTTGTTCTTCTAAGATATTGTTTTTATAGCTATCAAAATCAATATCATCGAGAATACCTTTTGAAAGATCTTCGCTTATAGGTGACGGTAATTTGGTGACTAATAAATTCAGGAATATTGATAACTTTTCCCATTCGGGACTACCGAATGGTAGTATAGCAGCTAAGAATGTATATGTACGCACAAACGATTTGGCACATCCTTTAAAATCAACCTGACTACTTTCATCAAGTTGTTTGTATATTTCGGCACAAGCATCGAGAATAGGGTCGAGTGTAGTGCGCTCGGCATTATTCAAAAACAGGGCAACTATACTATCAACATCTTCATTCTCATATACCTGATATTTTTCCAAGGTATTGATTAAATCGTTCAGTTTGTTCGGGTCGGTTTCAGCAGATAGAATTGTTGTTTTGTAGTAGTCTTGAAAAGCTGCCTGAATGGTTTCCACATCATTTGCAAAATCCAATACAAAAGTATCGTGTTTCAGAGGGTGCGCCCTATTAAGTCTGGAAAGGGTTTGCACCGCTTTAATGTCACTAAGCATTTTGTCGACATACATTGTATGTAAGAGTGGTTCATCGTAGCCCGTTTGAAATTTATTGGCAACTATAAGAAAACGATACGGGTCTTTTTTGAATGTTTTCTCAATGTCAACACTTGGGAAGCCATTTATCGAACTTTCAGTGAGTTTGTTTTCGGCATTGCCTTTGTATTCTTTTTCGCCCGAAAATGCAACTATGGCTTTATACTGACTGTTACGTTTTTCCAATAATTCCTTAATGGAATAATAGTAATCAATTGCCCGTTCAATACTTGCCGTGACAACCATTGCACGCGCCTGACCACCGATTTTTCCTTTGGAAATAACCTGATTGTGGAAATGTTCCACAATTATTTGTGACTTCTTTTTTATGGTGTATTCGTTGGATTCAACGAATAACCTTAATTTCTTTTCTGCTCTTTTACTGTCAAAAAGCGGATCTTCTTCAATCTTTTTAGCAAGAAGATATTGACTTGTAATTGGTGTATAATATTTTAGCACATCCAAAATAAAGCCTTCCTCAATGGCTTGCTTCATAGTGTAATTGTGGAAAGCCTCGTGACCAATAGAATTGTCGGGCTTGATAAAAGGTACACCAAACATTTCCAATGTTTTGTTTTTTGGAGTGGCTGTAAATGCATAGTAATTTGCATTTTTGAGCATAGAACGTCCTTCAATCAAGGTGTTTATTTTATCTTCCAATTCATCTTCATCCTGACTTACATTTCCCGAAAGGGCAATATTCATCATAGCCGATAAACTTCCGTTTTGGCTTGAATGAGCTTCGTCGATAATAATTGCAAAGTTTCGGTTTTTGTTTTCCGTGCCAATATCCTTGATAATGAACGGAAATTTGTGAACCGTGGTAATGATAATTTTTTTGCCCGAAGCAATTAATTCTCTCAGGTTGGTTGAATCGTCAGCCCAGCCCACCGTGTTTTTCTCCTGCATAAACTGCCGAATGGTGTTTCGGATTTGTTTGTCGAGGTTTACACGGTCGGTTACAACAATGATAGAATCAAAAATTGCATTACCGTCCTTTTGCAAGACCACTAACTGGTGAGCTAACCAAGCTATAGAGTTTGATTTGCCACTACCAGCACTGTGTTGAATGAGGTACCGTGTACCAACTCCGTTTTGAGTGGTAGTTGCGAGTAATTGTTTTACAACTGCGAGCTGGTGATAACGAGGGAAAATTTGAGTTTCTTTTTCTTTTTTGGTTTCTTCGTCTTTTTCGACAACTACCTGAGCAAAGTTTTCAATTATGTTTGATAATTCCTGTTTGGTTAGTATTTCTTTCCAGAGATAATCGGTTTTGATACCGTTTGGATTTACCGGATTGCCTGCACCGTGATTGTTGCCTTTGTTGAAAGGTAAGAACCAGGACGATTTTCCACTCAGCTTGGTACACATTTTTACTTCATTATCGTCAACGGCAAAGTGAACCATGCAGCGTTTGAAGTTGAATATAAGTTCTTTGGGGTCTCGGTCGGTGCGGTATTGGTGTACTGCATCCTCCACGTTTTGAACAGTCAATTGATTTTTAAGCTCGAAAGTTGCTACAGACAACCCATTAATAAAAATAACGAAGTCGAGTGCCAGATTTGGAAATGCCGTAGAATAGTGCACTTGCCGGGTAACGCTGAAACGGTTTTGATTATACAGTTCGACTGCCATTTCATTTTCGAGCGTGGGCAATGAATAATAGAGGTCGAAATGCAGGTGTAGGTACTTAAAACCTTTACGTAACAAATGGATAATTCCGTGTTTAGCGATATCGTCGCGTAAGCGGGTAAGGAACTTCCGCCTGTCGAGATCTATTTCAGGCAAGTGTAACGCATCTAATTTTGCTTGCTGTGTGGCTTTCAGAAAATCCCAAAGGAGGCGTTCGTCCATTGCGAACTCTTTATTGAAATCAGTTCTATTACCAGGCAGATATTTATTGTTGTCGACCAAATAATCGACAATCAGTTTTTCGAAACCGTTTTCTTTCGTGTTTGTGACCATAGTAAATATCAATTATTTTGAACTTAATGATTCAAAATTTGTTTTTATATCAAGAATTCAGAAAAAATGTAATGTAGAAAAAACTTAAAAAGTTTGGTATTCCCAAATTTTGAACTACTTTTGCAACGAGTTCATTTCTCATTTGAGAAAAGGAAATCGGAAAACGCAAGCCATTGAAGCTCTGCGTTTTTTGCTTTTTAATATATTACATTCAACTTTCGTTTGTATTTTTTTATCATTTTATCGCGCTGTGCGTCTTTCCCTCTCAAATGATATGCTGATAATAAATAGTATGAAGTATTATTCCTTAAAGGTTCGAGTACTATTACATATTTCTCGTCCTTATCATAAATATATGTTCTAATACCATCCGGCTCATTCACCGAAAATAGCAGCATATTTTCCTTTTTTTGCTGCTCAATATGAAAACGCACCCAATGCAACCGTACTGCCCGGTGAATGTCAAACTCACGTCTTCGGGTAATCTTATCAACCATTTCCTTTGTTAAGTGATCGAAAAGAGTTTCAACTTTTAACACGCCATCTTCGTCGGGAGTTGGGTGAATTGGTTTGACGCCTAAATTAAATGTTTTGTTGTCTCTGATATCCCGATTAAATATTGCCTGTAAAGATTTCGTTCTTTGAGGCTCACTCATCCCAATAATATCTAACAACTCATTATATTTTTTCAGTAAGTTGAATGGCATAATTATTTCAGTTCAATAAAAAACAGGTTTACTTTTTCAGAGTAATTTGTTTGATTCAAATCAACTTTTGCATGAGATTTTATTTTGTCAATAATCTGAACCTTTGCATGATTTGCTTTTAAATCATCGTTCATATTATATGAAACTGCTCCCATTATAAAATCAGCTAATTGCATCAGCAAACTTTCATGCGAACGTATATTTTGGATATTTCGGAAAACTCCATATTTAATGTTTAGTATTTCTTTTAACCGTTTTACTTTATATGCACTTAATGTATCCTTAATGTCAAGATAGATATTGTAGTGGTTTAAAGTATCTATGTTGTAGTTCAATAGTTGGTAATACATTTTGTAATAGAAATCGTCATAACTGAATCCAAACTCGTCACAACGAACAGTGGATTTGTCAATGCCAATGGCACGAAAACGGAGGTCTGTGTCAAAGAAATAATCCACTAAATCCAGATAAAACTGTATTTTAGACATAGAAACCTTAGACCATTTAATCTCGGCAAAGAAATTATGTTCTTTTTTTATCTCGTTTATGCGTTTAGTGTGGCGACGCACCTGAGGATAAGCGCAACTTACAGTGCCAAGAAACATGTATTTTTTATGGTCATTCTCTATGTGGCAACTTTCGTCACAGTACAGATTAAAAGTATTACTCATAGGTATATATTTAATTAATCATCAGCTTCATTTATTTCATTATTCACTTGATAGTAATTCATTTATTTTTAAGTCGTTCCAAAACTTTTCGTATATGTTTATCATCCGGGTGGTGATAGCTCTAAAATGATAGATTGCTTTTTCTTTGTTCCAAATTCGATCATCAATTTTGTGCCAATGTTCAAAATCACTTTCAAATACAAAAGATAGTTCACGGGTAGTAGCATCTTCTAATCTGATTTTCGGTGATACGGCATTGCTTTCGCTTCGGTTTTGTTCAAGTGAAATTGCTCTGAAGTTCCCGTTTGTGCCGTTCCAATCGCGGATAATCTGCTCACAGTATTTCATATTATACACCCAGGAGTCGGGATAAATATGATCCCAATCCCAGGGTACATTCGTGTCGTCCATATCATCTATTTGATTGTAGTCCTTGAATGTAGCATTGATATAGCTGCGTTGTGAGAACAATATCAATGGTCGGTTGTATTGAATTTTACCAATAAATTTCCAGAAATATCTATTCGCAATGTCCATGTCCAATTCAGTTGCTTTAATGCTATTGAAGTATTGAATTATTTGGTCGCCTACTCCTTCTTTCCAAAGCCCCCATTTATTGTTGTTGCTTTCAAGGAACATTTGCTCAATGATAGGTTGGGCATAATATGCCCGCAATAATTCGGGAGCTATTAAAAACTGAATGCCCCCAACATCATCTGTCCAAATCAACCTGTTTAATGGCTCTTCCCAAAAATCAACATTCTCGATACGCTTCCATAGTCTTTGGAAATTAGTAAATTCAAACCACGAAAAGACGAGTAGTTTTGCAACCATTTTAAGCTGAATTCTTTCAGTTAACTCCATCTGATTTGTGTGTAGCCAATACACGAAAAACAGGAATAACTCACCCTGATTTTTTCGGATTAGTTGTTTTATAATTACGGGTGGAATGTATCCCTTCCGCCATCCCCATCT
>DIFH01000036.1:7936-46034 GCA_002427615.1 Paludibacter sp. UBA5753 | reverse complement strand
AAACCCTGCATTTACACCTAAATAAATTACTATATATTACTATTTATCAGACTCATTATACTTTTTCAGCAGACCTTACTTAAAGCATTCGTGTTTAATTGTATAACGGCAATTATGCTGGCAAATAAAAAAATAACAGGAATATATTTGTATTGTACCAAAAAAACAGTATCTTTGTACCCACAAATATCGCGGAGTGGAGCAGTGGTAGCTNNGTTGGGCTCATAACCCAAAGGTCGTTCGTTCGAGTCGAGCCTCCGCAACACAAGAGAGGAAGTGAGTTTAATCATTTCCTCTCTTTCATAATTCAAAAGTTTGTAACTCCCTCTTCATTTAAGAAAAGGTTTAGTTCATTCGGCTCAATATCCGCCAAATGGCGGACATTCGTTCGGGTTGAGCCTCTACAATACTAAAAAACACTCATGATGAATCATGAGTGTTTTTTATACAAATAAACCTGATTGAAATAAATAATTTTTTTCTTTTTATTTGAAACTCTGTTTCTTTCATTTGTATGTTTATAATAAAAAAAAATGCTATATTTGCACCTCGTTTGAAAAAATTAAAATAATTAATGTTTTATCTTTAAATAAAATTTTCCATGCAAAACAAAGGACTTATCAAGATTTTTGCAGTAGCGCTCACTTTGGTGTGTTTGTTTTACCTGTCCTTTACTGTTGTTACCGGTACCTATAATAAAAAAGCGAAAGACCACGCAGCAGGAGACAAAATGAAAGAGTACCAATATCTGGACTCTATAGCTAATGAGAAAGTGTGGTTGGGTTACACATTGAAAGAATGTCGCGAAAAGGAAATCAACCTTGGACTCGACCTGAAAGGCGGTATGAACGTAACGCTCGAAGTTTCGGTACCCGATGTGATTCGCTCGTTATCAGGTTACAACACGACGCCTAATTTTAACCAGGCATTAAGTATTGCTTCTGAACGCCAGAAAACCAACAGTCAGAAACAATATCTTGATTTGTTTGTAGAAGCATACAAAGAATTAGATCCTAATGCAAAACTTTCAACGGTTTTCAGTACTTTTGAATTGAAAGATAAAATTTCATTAAACACATCAAACGAAGATGTTGTTAAGGTATTGAAAGAACAAATTGATGGAGCCATCAGAAATTCGTTTAATGTGCTGCGCACTCGTATCGACCGTTTCGGGGTTGTTCAACCGAACATTCAACGGGACAATAACAATACAGGACGCATCCTGATTGAACTTCCGGGCATCAAAGAACCTGAACGTGTTCGTAAATTATTGCAGGGTTCGGCTAATCTTGAATTTTGGGAAACTTATGAACTTTCTGAAATTATCAACAACATAAGCGAAGCTAACCGCGTGTTGGGCGAAATGAGTCTGGCAAGTACAAGCGCCGGAGCGCCGGCTGATACCACTCAGATTGCTGCTACGCCAGCAGCAGCGGCAACCGAAACTGCGGTAAAACCAAAATCGAACATTGACAGCCTGAAAGCTGCATTAGGTAAAAAGACCGAATCGAAAACCGATTCGACCAAAATGCAACAAGCATGGATCAAAGAAAACCCGTTATTCTCTATTTTGCAACTTTCAGTAAGCGGCGGTCAGGTAAGTCGCGGTCCTGTTGTAGGTATAGCTCATAGTAAAGACACAGCCAAGATCAACGAATATTTTGCCATGAAACAGGTAAAAGATGTCCTTCCCCCTGATTTAGGACTTCGCTGGACTGTAAAAGCCATTGACAACAATGATGAAATCTTCCAGTTAATTGCCATCAGGTACACTAACCGTGAAAAACGGGCGCCACTTGCCGGCGACGTAATTACCGATGCGCGCGCCGACTTTAGTCAAACTTCGGCTTACGCCAATGTAAGTATGAGCATGAATCAGGAAGGCTCGAAAACATGGGCTCGTATGACCAAAGAAAATATAGGCAAATCAATCGCCATCGCCTTGGATGGTTATATCTACTCATTCCCGACCGTAAACGGAGAAATCACCGGCGGGAACTCACAAATTACCGGTAACTTTACCGTAGAGGAAGCCAAGGACTTGGCCAACACGCTGAATTCGGGTAAAATGCCGGCGCCTGCACGTATTATTCAGGAAGATGTTGTAGGACCTTCGTTAGGACAGGAAGCCATCACCAACGGTTTATGGTCATTTGTCATCGCCTTTATCTTTGTACTGATCTATATGATTATGTACTATGGACGAATTCCCGGAATGATTGCCGATATCGCCTTATTTGTCAACGTATTCTTCCTGATGGGTATTTTAGCATCCTTCCAGGCAGTACTCACGCTTCCCGGTATAGCGGGTATCGTGCTTACCTTAGGTATGGCGGTAGATGGTAACGTATTGATTTATGAGCGTATCAGGGAGGAACTGATCAAAGGTAAAACCATGAAAAGAGCCATTCAGGATGGTTTTAACAATGCCATTTCAGCCATTATCGATGCTAACGTTACCACATTGATTACAGGTATTGTTTTAGCTTCATTCGGGACGGGTCCGATTCTCGGATTTGCTACTACCCTGATTATCGGTATCATTACTTCTTTCATCACTTCGGTATTCTTAACGCGTATGATGTTGGAAAAATATGCCAACAGAGAAAAAGCAAAAGAATTGCCTTTTACTACGAAAGCAACGGAAGCCTGGTTTCAGAACACTAAAATTGATTTTATCGGAAAACGCAAAACATGGTATATCGTTTCGGGTATTGTGATTTTAATAAGTTTAGGTTCATTAGCAACGCGCGGATTAAGTTACGGTATTGACTTTAGCGGCGGACGCAACTATATAGTACGTTTTGATGAACCGGTGAAACCGGATGATGTCCGCAACATGCTTGAAGGACAGTTTGAAGGTTCAAGCGTTTCGGTAATCAGTATTGGTAATGAAAATCAGGTTCGTATTTCGACAAAATATAAAATTGATGATAATTCTGAAACTGTAGGCGGTGAAATTGAAGGAAAACTTTATGCGGGCTTAAAACCATTGTTAAAAAACACGGTAACAGAAGAAGCCTTTGTAGCGGATTACATCAAGAGTTCGCAAAAAGTAGGACCAACCATTGCCGACGATATTAAAACCAGCGCTGTGTGGGCGGTTATTATTGCTTTGTTTTGTATTGCATTGTATATTCTCATTCGTTTCAGCGACATTGCTTTCTCTATCGGAGCCTTAGCGTCACTTTTCCACGATGTGATTATCATCTTGGGCGCTTATTCACTTTTATACAGTATTATGCCATTCTCCATGGAAATGGATCAGTCGTTTATAGCGGCCATCCTGACTTATGTCGGATTCTCGGTGAACGATACGGTCGTAATCTTTGACCGTATCCGCGAAAACGTGGGCTTGTATCCGAAACGAAAACGAGAGGATATAATGAATGAATCGTTGAACGAAACCCTAAGCCGTACATTTAGCACATCGATGAGTGTATTTGTAGTATTGTTGGCTATCTTTATTTGGGGTGGCGAAACCATTCGCGGATTTATTTTTGCCTTGTTGATTGGCACTATTTTAGGAATTTACTCAACGCTGTTTGTTGCGGTACCTCTTGCTCATGATTTAGTGATTAAGAAAAACAAGAAAAAAGAACTTAAAGCAGCAAAAGTTGTTCCTGCAAAAAAATAATTAGTAGAAATACGTTTTATAAAAGCTCCAAAAAGCCTTACTGATGAAATATCGGTAAGGCTTTTTCTTTTGATGTGCAGCGCTTATTGAGAAAAACGGTATGGCGGCTGGAGTTGCCAACCAATGTCTGTCAGGATTGATGATGCTTTATCAACATAAATACTCATTGGTTAGCATCCTGGTTCTTTTGTTTTGACTCCGGACAGATTTATTGAACTGTTTTTTGATTACGGTATTCTTTCGGAGTTAAATGATATTTCTTGGCAAACTCACGATAAAAATAAGCCTTATTATTGAAACCACATGCGTACATAATTTCCAGAACTGTTTTATTCGTTGTTTTTAATAATTTCTCAGCCTGTTTCAACCGAATGGAACGTATATACTCCGTCGGAGTTTGTCCCATGATTTCTTTTATTTTACGGTAGAGCTGCATTTTGCTGAGGGCAGTTTCACTCGCAATAAACTCGAGTGAAAGGGCTTCATTATCGATCTGATCATAAATTATGGTGGTAATCCGCACCAACAATTCTTTGTCTTCTTTCCGAACTAGTTTGCCTTCCAACTGATCAACTGCGAAGTAAGGCGACTCGCTGTAATCGAGCACTGCTTTGTTTCGATGTAGTAAACTTTCGATGATGGCATCAAGATGTCGCGGATGAAACGGCTTACTCAAGTAAGCATCAGCTCCAACTTCAAGTCCTTCAATCTGACTTTCGATGGAACTTTTCGACGATAATAAAACAATCGGAATGTGTCGTGTAAGTTCCTGCTCCTTCATGATTTTCACAAACTCAAGACCGTTCATTATGGGCATAATAATGTCCGAAACAATGATAAGCGGTATGCGTAGTTTCATTACTTCGATAGCTTCCTGTCCATTGGCAGCCTCTGCAATCTCGTATCTGTCGCTTAAAAAATCATTCAGCAATTGTCGAATCTCCTTGTCGTCGTCAATAATAAGAATTAATCCTTCTTTTTCATTATCAGGGATTAAAATCCGATCTTTTCTCTCGGCAGAAATGGTTTCGGTTATTTTCATTTTCTGATTATTAATAACCGATGATCCATTGTTGTCATGACTAACGGATTCATCCAACTCATGTTCAGGCAGGCTGACTACAAACGAAGTAAAGGTTTCCTCATCACTCTCTACTTCAATATTTCCCTGCAAAACTTCCACAATGTTTTTACATAAAGCCAATCCGATCCCATTGCGGGTCTCCAATCCTTTGGAAACTTGTTTCTCGAATCTGTCCAACACTTCGAACCGATCGAAAATACTTTCCCTGTAGGCTGATTTTATACCAACACCGGTATTGGTTACCTTTATGAATAGTAGATTATTCACAATTTCAACCAGCACTTCTATGTTTTCATCCTGTGGAGTATATTTAACGGCATTTGAAATGAGATTAAATACAATTTTTTCGATACTGTCTCGATCCGTTTGCCAAACAATATTCTCAGGCATAAATGAAAGTTTAAAATTAACCCTTTTTTGTTCCAGTATGTCGAGAAAGTTATCTATTACAAATTTTACCAATTCAGGGATGTCCACCCGTTCAATTTTCAATCGCAGATGACCTGTTTCCGCTTTACGGAAATCGATCAGTTGCTGAATAAGCGTTTGCATGCGCTCAGAATTGGATTTGATAATGTTGATGTACTTTCGGGTAAAATTATCAGTAGCATGCGTTCTGAGTAATTGTTCACATGGTCCGTAAATTAGAGTGAGCGAGTTTGAGAACTCATGAGCAATATTGGTGAAAAAGCGTAATTTAGCCTGATGAATTTCTTCCGTTTTCTGTTTTTCGAGTTCTTTCATTCGCATGTTATTCCGTATGGTAAACTGATAGTTCAGAAAACGCTGTATGCCGAACAATATTAATGCGAACAAAATGAAATAACAGATAAAAGCGATATTACTTGCCCACCAGGGAGGCTGCATTCTGATGGGCATTAAAAAATATTGTTCGCTCCAAATTTTATCAGCGTTACTGCATCGTACTTTTAATACGTAATCGCCTTTAGGTAAATTGGTAAATACGATGGTATTCGAAGTTCCAAGTTGTATCCAGTCTTTCTGATAGCCTTCGAGTAAATATGAAATTTCGCATTTCGAACCCGACAAATAATCAAGCGGAATAAAACGAAAACTAAAGGATTTGTTTTTATATGATAAAACAAGCTTCTCGTTTTTATCACCGGAAGTTAAATAATCCGAAAGATTAGTCTCTGTATTATCCACATAAAAAGCATCGAGCAACAGCGACGGCATGTAGCTACTGTGTGTAATTTCGAGCGGATTAAACACGTTGAAGCCACTTATTCCTCCAAAATAAAATTTCTGCGAATAAGGACTTAGATAAAAAGCTCCGTCAGAAAATTCATTGTTTTGTAACCCATCTTTTTTGAAGTAAGATACGATCCGGTACTTTTTTTTATCCTGTATTAGTTTCGCAATACCCTTGTTGGTACTTAGCCAGAGATTATGTTCCTTATCTTCCAGTATGCCATGAATGGTATTATTGGGCATTCCTTCTTTTTCGGTGAAGCGGATAAAAACAGGTTTCCCTTTTTCAAATCTCAGCAGTTTATTCAGTCCCATGCTGGTTCCCGCCCACAAAAAACCATGCTTGTCTTTGTAAAGGCAAAGCACATCGTCGCTGCTGATAAATTCCTGATTATCTGCGGAGAAACGAAAAGTCTGAAATTGTTCCGTGCGCATATCGAAGCGGTTCAGTCCGCCTCCACGTGTTGCAATCCACAGATGGCTGGCATCGTCCCTGATGATGGAATAAACAATATTATTACTGAGCGACGAAGGTTGGTCGCCCCGAAATATGTATTGTTTAAAGGTTTTAATAGAATAAGGTTTAGTACTGCGGTCGATTTCCAGTTTATACATTCCGTAACCACTTGTTCCTACCCAAAGAATGTTTTGTTCGGTCGGTAAAATGGAGTAGACGGATGAGAGATTTATTTCTCGTTGCGAACTCTCGTTTACGAATAAAGTGTAAATCTTTTTTGATTGTGTATCGTAGTAATTGATGCCACGCCCATCTGTTCCAATCCAGTATTCGTTTCCTTGTCCCTGACTGATGGTAAAAACCGAATTGCTTAACAATCCGTCGGCTATAGTTAAGTTTTGAACTGTGGTCAACTCTCCCTTATCGCCAACAGAATTAAAAGTATAGATACCGCTACCTTTTGTTCCCACCCAAAGCAAACCGTTCTTATTTTCGAAAAAAGTACGGACAGCGCTTTGTCCGAAAGAACTAATATTTTCTGAAGAATAAGCATGAAAATTTTCACGCGATGGCGATAATTGCCATACACCCTGCATGTCGGTGCCCACCCACACGATTTGCTGCGAACCTGAATAAAGTGACAGAACAGATATGTCTGGCAAAACAGATTCAACCTGTTGTGTCTTCAAATCGAACCGGAACAATCCGCTACCTGTTCCCCAAAGCTGAAAACCATCCATAAAAGCTATTGCCCGTATTATGCCGGTTTTAGTAGTTTTGAATGAATAATTTTTCAATATTCCTTCAGAAATGCTATACGAAAATATTTGCCCGTCGGGAGTTTGAAGCCATATTTCGTTGTGTTTATCATAAAAAACGGATTCGATATTCGTCAAATGTTGAAAGCGCACTATATTTTCAACTTTAGCCAGTTCGGCATTTCCTTTTTTGAAAACGATTTTAAATAAAACTTTTTCTTCAGTAAATAACCAAAGATTGTCATCGAGGTCAAAGAATATTTTCTTTATTTTAAAATTTTTAGCGGTATTCAGTTGGACAAACTGATGTTTTTCTTCGTGAAAGAAAAATACTCCCTGTCCGTAAATGGCAGCAAAGACAAGGTTTGAACTGTTTTTCGCGATTAAAAATGAATGTTCGTTGTAAACGGATTGAGTAGGGATATCTGTAAAGAAGCGTTCAAAAGTTTTCTTTTGCATATTCAGCCGGTTCATCCCTAAATCGGTAGCAATCCATAGAATATTTTTTTGTTCTTCAATAATGTCACGGATAATATTGTTGCTTATGCTCTGCAAATTTCCCGGATCGGGTTTAAAAACCTTGAATTCTCGTCCATTGTAAACATTTAATCCATCCCACGAGCCAAACCACATCAATCCGTTGGAATCTTGATAAATAGTATTAATGGAGCTATTTGAAAGCCCGTCACTATTCGTCAGATTTCCTATATCATAATTTTTTGCCGACAAAGAAACCGAGAAAAAAAGCGTGAAAAGCAACAGTATCTTTTTCATCTGAAATATATTTTGTTTATTGGATATGCAAATATACAATAAATTGAATCCGGTGAAGTAATGAGGAGGTATCTTATTTCACCAAAACAGTATAGTAAGGCCAAAACGAAAGATTCGTGTACTCATTTGTACAAAAAAGATACCCTGACTTCAATTTATAGCGTCTATTTTTGTCTGCGAGAAATTTTTAAATCGAAAAATATTATGGATATCGCCAAACGCTCAGAAAATAATCCATTGTTACGTCCAGCCGATTTGAAAGCAGGAATCAATGGAATGGAAATAACTTGTCTGCTCAATCCCGGGGTTTTCAGACTTAACGGAAAAACATGGCTGTTGCTTCGTGTTGCCGAACGTCCTACCCAAATAGAAGGAAAAATAAGTTTCCCTATATATAATTCCGTAGGAAAAATCGAAGTACTCAGTTTCGATAAAAACGACCCTCAGCTGGATGCTTCTGATCCACGCGTAATAAAATACAAAGGACAAAACTACCTGACCACTTTATCGTATCTTCGCCTGGTATGTAGCGATGATGATATTCATTTTTATGAGGATTCAGCTTATCCCCCTATTTTCGGAGAAGGGGAATTAGAAACATTCGGCATTGAAGATTGCCGTGTGGCAACTATGGAAGATGGATTTTATCTTTCCTATACCGAAGTTTCAACAATTGCTGTGGGTGTAGGACTTATTTCAACATCTGATTTTCAGAATTTCAACCGTAAAGGAATGATTTTTCCTCCTCACAATAAGGATTGCGCTCTTTTCGAAGAAAAAATAAACGGCATGTATTACGCCTTGCACCGTCCAAGCAGCCCCGAGCTGGGAGGGAACTATATTTGGCTTGCACAATCGCCCGACCGTATTCATTGGGGAAACCACAAATGTGTAGCTCTAACCCGTGATGGAAGTTGGGACTCGGCACGGGTGGGAGCCGGCGGCGCACCTATTAAAACCTCCGAAGGATGGTTGGAAATATATCACGGGGCAAACAAGGATCACCGATATTGCCTGGGCGCCTTGTTGCTTGATTTGAACGATCCTTCGAAAGTATTGGCCCGCAGCAAAGAACCCATTATGGAACCGATAGCGGAATACGAACAAACCGGATTTTTCGGCAATGTGGTGTTTACTAACGGACATTATGTGGACGGCAATACAATTAAAATATTTTATGGCGCCAGCGACGAAGTGATTTGCAGCGCCAACTTTTCGATTACCGAAATCCTAAATTCTTTAAAAAAATAATAATGGCAAAGAACTTGGCAGGAGAACTGGCATTCTTCAAATCGCAACCGCTTAACATACGAACACTTTTGATTACCAATATGTTGTACGCATTGATATTACCTATCATCGAAATTTTTGTGGGGGCTTATATCATGCGCAACACTGGAAATCCTTCTTATGTTGCTATTTATCAATTGTGCATGTATATCGGTGTTGTCAGTACTGCACTTTTAAACGGCGCTTTATTGAAGATATTTAAAGTAAACCTGCTGTATAGTTTTGGTATCATCCTGACGGCTGTTTCGTTGATGGTTATGATGTTTGTTCATTCGCTGGGAATTGTGGAGCTCGGTATTGCCGGTTTTGCGTTGGGCGCTTCCACCGGATTTTTCTGGACCAATCGTTATTTACTTACCCTGAATTCGACTAACGATGCCAATCGTAATTATTTTTTTGGATTAGAATCATTCTTCTTTTCACTTTGGAGTATTATTGTTCCTCTTGTCGTAGGTGCATTTTTGGCAACCATTGATGGGAAAGTGTTTTTTGGACATACCGTGAATATTAATATGGGTTACCAATTCATAACCGTAGTGGTTTTTGTTATCGCTATCGGAGCTTGTATCGTATTATCAAAAGGGAAATTTGCCAATCCTGTTCAGAAAAAGTTTATCTATTTTAAATTCCATGTTTTGTGGCAAAAATTACTGGCATTAGCCAGCTTAAAAGGCATGGTACAAGGATTCCTGGTTACTGCACCGGCTATACTGGTTATGCGAATGGTGGGAAATGAAGGTTCGCTCGGACTGATTCAAGGAATTGGAGGAGCTGCTACCGCCATATTGGTTTATGTGCTCGGAAGAGTAGCCAAGCCGCAACACCGTATGTATATTTTTGGCTTCGGATTAATCGTTTTCTTCATTGGAACGTTAGTGAACGGGTTGTTCTTTTCGGCATTGGGTGTAATTGTATTTGTACTTTGTAAAGTTTTGTTTCAGCCTTTGCACGATTTGGCTTATTTCCCAACGATGATGAAAACCATCGATGCTGTTTCGACTATCGAAAAACGCAATGAATACACCTACATTATGAGCCACGAAATCGGTTTGTTTGTGGGACGCGCCATTGGAATGATTTTATTTATTTCGCTTGCTTATTTTATTTCTGAAGATTTTGCGCTGAAGTATGCGTTGATAATTGTAGGAGCTTTGCAATTAATTTCATTGCCTTTGGCAAAACATATCATTAAAGAGATTGACACGAAATACAAATCCATTTAATAATGAATATTAAATAATTCTTATTTGTTTTTGATGATAGATAGAATAAAATTATTTTAGGGAAATGAAAAACTATAAATCAACTTTTCTTATATTTCTTACTGCCTTAATATTGGTATCGTGCAGTGGGAATGATAATTACGGAAACCCTGTTGAGCAAACGGCTATTCAGCGTATAGAATTAATGCCTAACGCTCCATCTCCTTACAAAATTATAGATTGGAAGCAAAAAGCAAGAGATTACGACGCCTATGTTTTCGATTTTAATCCCGCTATGCCTGCCGGTAGCATGATTTGGTTGGATAATAGTCAGCGAAACATTCCTCAAATTACATTCGGACTTTACACTGCCATCAACGATTGTCGCCAGGGTCCAAGAAACAACAATGGTGAGTTTCACGAAAGTCTGAATTCTCTTTCCGCAATTCTGGGAGCTGGATTAATGGGCATAGACAAAAGTCATCAAAACGGGTACAACTATGTAAAAATGATTCAGAATTATTTCAACTCGGCAAATGGATGGAACATTATGATGAACAACACTTGTCCTGAAGTTGCCTCGTTGGGCGGTGGTTATGGTCGCGACTGGTGGTACGATGTGCTCCCCAATGTATTGTTCTATGCTGTTTGCGATGTTTTTCCCAACGTGGAAAATGCAGATAATATCCAGCGCAGCATTGCCGAACAGTTTTGCAAAGCCGATTCGGTTCTGAAGGGTAATTACGATTATTCATATTTCGATTACAGACAAATGAAAGGCATGGTAAATCATATTCCATATCAGCAGGATGCTGCCGGTGGTCATGGTTATGTGCTTTATGCCGCTTATCAGAAATATAAAGATGCCCGCTATCTGGTTCATGCCAAATCAGCTATTGCTGCATTAGATAATCAGGAAGAAAGCCGTTTTTACGAAATTTTGCTTCCTATGGGAATCTACACGGCTGCCCGATTAAATGCTGAGCAAGGGACAAACTACAATGTAGGAAAAATGATCAACTGGGTATTCGATGGATGTAAAAATCCCGATGCTCGAAACGGCTGGGGTGTGATTGTCGGCAAATGGGGAGAATATGATGTAAGCGGGTTACAAGGCAGCATAATCGATGGTGGCGGATATGCTTTCCTGATGAACAGTATGAAAATGGCCTGGCCGTTAGTGCCTATGGTGAAATACGAACCACGCTTTGCACGTGCCATCGGAAAATGGATGCTGAACAATGTAAATGCTTCCCGACTGTTTTTTCCGAACGAAATTGCCGACAAGAATCAGTGGTTGCCCGAAATGAAAAACTACACAAACTCGGTTGTAGCTTACGAAGGATTACGGTATGAAGACTGCTACAACAAACCTGAACTCAAAGGCGTACATCCGGTTGCATTGGGCGACGGTCCGAACTGGAATCCCAATAATCCCAAAGAAAGCATGTTTAGTTTGTACAGCACATCTCCTGTAGGAATAATGGGAGCCATTGTGGATACGACTGATGTGCAAATGATTTTGCGGTTGAACTGTAACGTTACTGATTTTTATTCAGCCAGGGCTTACCCTACTTATCTGTACTATAATCCTTTTACTGAAAATAAAGCAGTAACTTATCATCCGGCGGGAAAAGTAGATGTTTTTGATATTATTTCAAAAAAATACTTAGTCAAGAACATTGATGCCGATACCAAAATTACAATTCCGGCTAATGCAGCTTGTGTATTGGTTGAACTTCCGGCTGGAACACGCATAGAACGAAAAAACAATTCGTTGAATGCCAATGGAAATACAATTGCTTTTCAATAATCAGAATTTTTATATCAATAGAAAATGAAAAAAACACTATTTATTTTATTACTAAGTTTAATCGCAATAGCTTCACAGGCTCAGTCCCTTATCGATGTGAAGGGCGTGGTAAAAGATGCTGTATCAGGAGAAGAACTTATAGGGGTTAATATTCTTGTTGAGGGAACTCATGCCGGAACAGTAACGGGTATCAATGGTGATTTCAGTATTTCCACCCCTCAAAACGGAACCATCAGAATTTCGTATATAGGTTACAAATCACAGGAAATAAGATTAACCGGAGAAAATTTTCTTACAATCAAGTTAGAACCGGACGCCAAGATTATTGACGAAGTGGTCGTTGTAGGTTATTCTGTTCAGAAAAAACGTGATGTATTGGGTTCTGTCAGTAAGGTAGATGGAACCGAAATCAGTAAAATTCCTGTTGCATCAACACAACAGGCACTCCAGGGCCGTGTGGCAGGAGTAAATGTTTCCACACAAACCGGTGCGCCCGGTGCGCCCGTTTCGGTTCGTATACGTGGAGTAAATTCGATGAGTCTGAGTAATGAACCGTTGTATATTGTGGACGGGATTCCAGTAGAAGGCGCTTTGAACAATATCTCGCCTAACGAAATTGAAAGCATGTCGATATTGAAGGATGCTTCATCGGCAGCTATTTATGGTTCGCGCGCTACCAACGGTGTTGTGCTCATTACTACCAAAAGCGGTAAATCAGGTGATTCAAAAATATCTTACAACACACAACTGGGTTTTCAGCAACATGGTCGTCTGACCAAAATGGCAAGTACCGATCAGTACATTAGTCTTTACAACGAAGCAGCTACCGCCGATAATGCTACTTCGGTAGTTCAACGTGCTTTGATTGAAGACGCATGGGTAAAGGATTTCCCGAATGTAAATCATTTAGAAGAGATTTTCCGTAACGCTCCTTTTCAGTCGCATGAATTGTCCATCGGCGGAGGAACAGAAAAAACTCAATATCTTGTTGCCGGAACTATTTACAAGCAGGATGGTATTATCAACAACACTAATTATAACCGTACAAGTTTGCGTTCAAACATCAATTCTCAAGTAAAGAAATGGCTGAAAGTAGGATTAAACGTAAGTGGGGGTATTTCAAACAACCGGTTGGTTTCAAGTTCGGGCGATGGATATGCAGGCGAAGGCGGGAGTGTAGTTCGTTATGCTTTATATCGTAACCCTGCCATTCCGGTTCGCAATTCATTGGGTGAATTTATTGATTTACCATCGGAATATTACGGAAATTCAGTCTATAATTCTTTTTTTGGCGATGGTTATAATCCTGTTGGACTGACTGAAAACACCGACCGCACCAAGAAGATTAAAAGTTTGTTGACTACCGGAAATGTCCTTATTTCTTTACCCGCTAATCTGATGCTGAAAACAACAGCCGGTCTGGATTATAACAATACCGAATTACGTGAATACAATAAAACCTGGGGTACTGCTAACCGTATCAATGGGACAAACGGACTTTCCGCGTCAATAGTTAATACTGTGAACTGGAGTGTAAACAGCACGTTGAATCATAATATTGTTTTCGATGAAAATCATAATCTGAATTCTATGATTGGAGCTGAAGCCATTAAAAATTCCGGTAGCGGGATGTATGGAAGCGAAAGTGAATTTCTGAATACAGACCCCAATTTTTTGTTTCTTGGCTTAGGTAACAGTAAAACAAATATCAGTCAGTCTGTTTGGGAATCGACGCTCGTTTCTTTCTTTGCCAACGTAAATTACAATTTCAATCAGAAATATTACTTATCGGGCATCCTTCGTCGCGATGGTTCTTCCCGTTTTAGCGCCGGAAATAAATGGGGTACTTTTTACTCCGTTTCAGGAGGATGGAATATGGAAACTGAAGAGTTCATGCAGAACGTGAAAGCCATCAACAAGTTGAAACTACGTGCCGGTTACGGTTCTATCGGCAATCAGAACATTCCTTTGTATGCTTACGCCGATCGTTATGGTTATAATTACTATTACACTTTCGGTGGCAATAGCTACAATGGTTTTGCACAGACTCAACTCGGGAATACCGAACTGAAATGGGAAACCAGCAATCAGTTTAACCTGGGCGCTGATTTTGAGTTCCTCAAAGGATCGCTTGGAATCACACTTGATTATTATTACAAGGTAACCCACGATATGCTTTTGCCGGCTTCGCTTCCGCCTTCAATCGGAAACGCATCGCCTCCGCAAATCAACAGTACCGGAAATGTATTGAACACAGGTATTGATCTGGAATTTTTCTACCGGAAAAATTACCGGAACGGTGGTTTCAATATAGCTTTGAACGGTGGATTCCTTCATAACGAAGTATTTAATCTGGATGTTCCTTATTTTGCTGGACGTATCGACACCGGTGTGTATGCTACTCGAACTGAAAACGGTCACTCTATCGGTTCATTTTATCTCTACGAAATGGACGGAATTTTTCAGAACGATGTGGAGGTACTTACATCGGCTTATCAGGGAAATAATATCAAACCCGGCGATGTGAAATATGTGGATCAAAATGAAGATAATGTGATTGATGCCAAAGACCGTACTTTCTTGGGGAGCGCTATTCCTACTTTTAATACAGGTCTGAATTTATCGGGAAACTATAAAAACTTTGACCTTTCATTGTTTTTTCAGGGCGCCTTCGGACAGAAAATATTCTCACAGGTTAATTTCGATATCGAAGGTTACTATCGCGGATTTAATGTTACCGAAAGATATTACAAGGAGCATTGGACGGGCGAAGGAACTTCGAATACACAGCCGCGTGCTTCGTGGACAGCCAAATCGAATAATGTAAAAGCTTCTTCCCGCTTTTTGGAAGATGGTTCTTATATGCGCCTCAAGAATCTGCAATTAGGATACACGATTCCTAATACCAAGAAAATTAAAATTGAAAATTTGCGCTTCTATATTGCTGGAACTAACTTGTTTACGTTGACAGGATATTCGGGTCTTGACCCTGAAATGACTGTAAGTACCAATTCAGCCTCAGAAGGCGATATGGCAAATGGTATCGACTGGGGAACTTATCCCGTAGCTATGAACTTTACTTTTGGGATGAACTTTACTTTCTAAAATCACAAGTATTATGAATAAAAAAATATATCTTTTTGCACTAGTCGTGATAGGATTATCACTTGTCTCGTGCGACGATTTTCTGAACACCGACCTGAAAGGGGAATATACTTCCGACAACTATTACACATCGGCCGAAAATGCAACAATGGCAGTAAACGGCATTTACAACTCTCTTTATGGAAATACCTTGTGGATTTTCGGAGATGTAGCTTCCGACGATGCCGTAAAAGGCGGAAATGCTGGTGATCAGGCTGATATTAATGGTATCAATGATTTTACAGCCAAATCGGATAACGGAGTTTTGAACACTTACTGGCAATCGGCTTACGAAACCATTTCGAGGGCTAATAATGCCATTGCCAATATCCCCGGAATCACTATGGATGCTACGCTTCAAAACCGCTTGGTAGGCGAAGCTAAATTCCTTCGTGCATATTCCTATTTCAATCTGATCAATATTTTTGGTAAAATACCTTTGAAGTTGCAACCGCAAAATTCTTCTGCAGCTATCTATGTAGACTTAAGCGAAGTAAGTGTGATTTATACTCAAATTGAGAAAGACCTGACTGATGCTATAGCTGTTTTACCCACAGATTACCCACTCGAAAAAGGCAGGGTAACCAAAGGTGCTGCTTATGCTTTGATGGCCAAAGCGCAACTTTATCAGAAAAAATATACTGAAAGTCTTACCAGCATTAAGTCATTGGAAGATTTGAATCAATATGATTTACTTGACAATTACAGCGATTTGTTTAAACCCGGAGCTGAAAATAGTGTAGAAACAATTTTCGGATTGCGGTTTGTGAACAACGCCGAAATCTCGTTAGGTAATAACCTGAATGTATGGTTTGCTCCTTCGGTTGAGGGTGGATATTATTTCAATGCTCCGACACAGAATTACGTGGATGCATTTGTCGATAAGACAACTGATAATCAGGATGACCCAAGATTAGATGCGTCTATTGGTCGTGAGGGAAAGCCATGGTTTAACAATAGTACTTTCTCTTCTGCATGGTCAGAAGCCACCGGTTATCTGGTAAAGAAATATAATGAAGATATGGTGGCTGGTGTCGCAAAAAGTCAGTCAACCATTCCGTATCACGCTATCCGGTATGCCGATATTTTGCTTATGAAAGCCGAAGCCATAAACGAATTGGGCGGAGTCGATGCTATTTCCAAAGCAGCAACCGAAGTGAACCTTATCCGTTCGCGCGCCAGACTGGCTCCTACAACAGCAACAACACAGGCTACTATGCGAACAGTAATTCGTAATGAACGACGCAAAGAACTTGGCTTTGAATTTCACAGGTTTTTCGATTTGATGCGTTGGGGAAAGGAGGTGGCAGAAGCGGCGCTCGGAACAGATTTGAAATGGAACGATCCTCGTTTTTATTTCCCGATTCCCCAAAGCGAACTGGATACTAATCAGGCATTACAATAAACCAACATATATATCATAATCTATTATTCAACATCAATTAAATTAAATTATCATGAAAAAAAATTTTTTTAAAAGTGCATTTATTGCATGTGTATCTTTAATCTTTTTGTCTTCAGCATTTACCAGCTGTAATAAAGATGAAGTGGAACCATCTGACACGACTAAGCTGACCGCTTTAGTTGATTCTTGTCAGGAATTGTCAGATGCCGCTACAACGGACGATTATCCTCAGGCAGCCATCACTACTTTCAACACGATCTTGGCTACTGCAAAAGCTGCTATTCTCAACACGGACATTACTCAAACTGCCGTTGATAATCTGGTGGTTCAGTTGAGAGAAGCTAAAGAAGTATTTTTGGCAGCGGCTTACGATGCCATTCCTGCTTCTTCGTTAATTATGGGATTAAGCTTTGATGAAGGAACCGGAACTCAACTCACAACTGCCGGAAAACCCTGGACGGCTGTATTGAAATCAGGCCCTTCTGAAATCTTCGGCACAGCTACAAATTTACCTACGTTTAAAGTTGGTAAAGTAGGAAAAGCGATGTATTTCAATAATGGTTCTCACCTTGAAATCAGTAATTATACTGCCAGTGATCTGTTGGGTAAACAATTATCCATTTCGGTATGGGTAAATCCAGATTCTACAAGGGCTGGAAACTATATTATGTCTTATAATTATTGGAACTCATGGAAATTCCAGTTACAAGAACAAAATAAACCGTTCTTCACCATTCACACCAATGCTGATGGTTGGGTTGATGCTGATAACCAGGCTGATTTCTCTGCTCCAAACAAAGCATGGACACATCTGGTGGTAACATTGAATATGGATACCAAAATATTGACTTTTTATGTGAATGGCGTAAGCACCATGGAATGGACTGCAACAACGAAGCCGGGTTTAACAGGTACAGGAGCTTGGCAATATAAAAACACTTTACCTTTGATGATTGGCGCCTGTACAACTTATGCCGAAGCTAAAGCTGAATGGAACTGGACATGGTCTGAAACTCCAAAAGCATGGGACAATTTTGTAGGTTCTATGGACGAACTGAAACTTTATAATATTGCTTTGACTGATGGTCAAGTAGCCAAATTATACAAAGAAGAGAGTAAATAAAGGTTGAACGTTGTTTTCACAGAAAAGGGGCTTGTCTTTATTCATAAGTCAGGCCCCTTCTTTCTTCATTAAAAGTCAGAACTATGTTTCGTAACTTTTTAAGATATTGGTTGCTTGTTTTCTCAATGTCTTTTTACTTACAAGCGGAAGGGCAAACTGTGGCTCGAACATGGTGGAAAGAAACCGTTTTTTATCAGATTTATATGCCCTCGTTTCAAGATAGCAACAACGATGGCTTCAGTGATTTCAATGGAATAACATCCCGGCTCGATTATTTGCAATCGCTCGGCATAAAAGGCATTTGGTTGACTCCTTTTTTACAATCGCCCAAAGTCGATAATGGGTACGATGTGGCCGATTATTATCAGATTGATCCGACCTACGGAACGATGAATGACTTTCAACATTTCCTGAATGAAGCTCACAAACGCGGCATAAAGGTCATTATGGACATGGTACTTAATCACACCTCCACTGATTGCCATTGGTTTCAGGAATCCCGAAAATCAAAAGACAACCCATATCGCAATTATTATATCTGGAAAAACGAACCCAACAACTGGGAATCATTTTTTGGTGGGGGGGCATGGCAATTAGATACGCTTACCAATCAATATTATCTGCATAAATTTGATGTCCGAATGGCCGACCTCAACTGGACCAATCCGTCAGTTGTAAATGAAATACAAAAAGTGCTCCGGTTTTGGCTTGATCTGGGTATTGATGGTTTCCGCTTCGATGTGATCAATTTCCTGAATACCGACGATATCACAACCGATAATCCGGTAAAAGATGGTAAGATACAGACTGTTTACAATATCAATCAACCCGGGGTAAAAAAAGCGATTGCCATTATTAAATCTACTGTCAACGAATACAAGGACAGGTTTACCGTCGGTGAAGTCGGGAACGATCAGATTGAGGTACTCAAACAATACCAGTCGCCGGAGTTAATGGATGTGGTATTCAATTTTAATTTCGGAAGTATACCCTCCTTTTCCGTCGAACGGCTTTTCAACGAACTGCAAAGCATGGAAAAAAATATGAGTGATTATCCGACTTTGTTTTTTGGCAGCCACGACAATCCGCGACTAATGAATCGCCTGGCGAATAATGATCCTCAAAAGGCGCTGGCATTGGCCACTTTGATGCTTACTGCCAAAGGTGTTCCTTTTATTTACTATGGCGAAGAAATTGGCATGCAAGACATAACTGCTAACAATTATGATGAGATTCTGGATATTCAGGGAAAAACCTTTTACAAACTTGCACTGGATGACGGAAAAACGGGTGAAGAAGCTCTTGCCGAGGGGAATAGCCATAATCGGGATAAATCACGCAGTCCTATGCAATGGGATAGTACTGTTTATGCCAGTTTTTCGAAGGTAAAACCCTGGATAAACCTACACGAAAATGCAAAGGAAGTCAATGTTGAAAACGCCATAAATGATGAGAATTCAATGCTTCATGTTTACCGATTGTTAATCCGTTTACGAAATGAAGAAAAAACTCTTCAGTACGGGGTATATAAAAATCTGGACTGTAAAAATGATTGTATTTCATTTACACGTGTTTATGAAAAAACAGAAATTACAGTCATTATTAATTTCGGCGCTGCCCGAAAAGTAAAACTACCGCGTAAGGCTAAAAAACTGTTGGGAACCACTGATTTGCAAACTAATCGTTTTCTCATCTATCGTTTAAATAATGCTAAATAATTAAATTGTAAATATTTATGAGAAAATCAGTTCTATTCATACTATCCCTTCTTCTCTCTGTTCTTTTATGTGATGCTCAACAGATATCAATCCCAAGGATCGATCTAATGCCTAACAAACCATCACCCTATGTTATGCGCGAATGGAAACAAGTGGCTCTGGATTATGATGATTTTGTTTTTAATACGGAGAAAACCGGCGACAACCTTCCGCTGACCCGGATCAATATGGCAGCAGGCGTAAATTACAGTGATGTTCAGAATATTCGTATGGATACTTATGTCGGTCAAAGCAATCAAGGCAATGTAGCCGAGTCCATTAACATTATTCCTGCTGTGGTAGGCGCTTCTTTGGTAGGTGTCAATAAAACCGCACATTTGAATATTAACTGGGTGCATAAAATCAAAGATTTCTATAACCAGAAGAATGGACAAAACGTTTACCTGAATAGTTACAGTAGCGGAACAGGAGGAGACTGGTGGTACGAACTTATGCCAAACGTTTTCTTCTATCAGCTTTATGCGCTTTACCCCAATGTAGATGTCGATTTTACAAATCAGTTCAGAATCATAGCCGACAGGCAACTGAATGTGCTGTTCCAACTTGGAGCCAAAGTACAACCATGGAAAGCTCCCTTGATGAATTACCGGGCTTTTAATTTGCTCACTGGTCTACCTAATACGAGCAGTGTTCCCGAACCTGAGTCGGCAGGTTCTATTGCCTGGATATTGTATCAGGCTTACGTGCAAACCAAAGAACCAAAATACCTTCAGGGAGCCGAATTGGCTCTGGATTTTCTTCAAAACTGGACAACAAATCCTTCTTACGAAATTCAGTTGCCTTACGGAATCGCAACGGCTACACGCATGAACGCTGTGGAAGGAACCAATTACGACATCAATAAAATGCTTAATTGGACTTTCTCTTCTGGTTCGGGAACTTTGCGCGGCTGGGGAACCATCATTGGAAAATGGAACGGATACGATGTTTCCGGATTGATAGGCGAAGCCAATGACGGAGGCAATGACTATGCTTTTATAATGAATGGATTTCAGCATGCTGCTACTTTGGCTCCGGTTGTAAAATACGATAAACGTTATGCGCGTGCCATAGGCAAATGGATATTGAATCTTGCCAATGCAAGCAGACTTTTCTATGCAAACGGCTTGCCTGATGCCAATCAGCATGGATCGAGTAAGGTCTGGGCAAAACAATATGATACTAATTCCTGCATACCTTTCGAAGCCATGAAGCAGGTTTCGGGTGGAAAAACGCCTTTTGCCACAGGCGATGCGGTGAATGGAGGCTGGGCAACGACCAATCTGTCGCTTTACAGCGGTTCTGCAGTTGGCTATCTTGCATCAATCATAAATAAAACCAATGTGGATGGAATTTTGCAGATTGATTTGAATAAAACAGATTTCAGAGGTGAAAACACTTATCCGACTTATTTATATTACAATTCCACGACAACTGCTCAATCTGTCAATATTGAACTTCCTGCAGGAATTTACGATATCTACGATGCCATTTCGGAAACCGTTCTGAAAACAAATGTGAGTGGAATGGTTCCCTTTAATATAAATGCAGATGCTACCAGACTTCTTGTTGTAATTCCACCTAATCAAAGTAAACAAACAGTAGGGCGAATTCGAAAAATTTATGAAGGCGGCGTCATCGATTATCATTTCGGATATAATTACACCAATCCGCTTCGGATAAAAGCTTTTAGTTCGGATAAAACTCGCACTGTGAGCCCTGAGATTGTAACTTTTAATTGTTTGGTTGAAAATAATTCGGAGACAACAACTTTTAAATGGTATCAGAATGGAACTGTTATCACCGGAGCTACAACCGCCGCTCTGAATTGGACTGCTCCGGCAACGAGTGGTATTTATACAATCAAATGCGAAGTTACTTCGAACTATAAAACGATAACCAGTAGTGAGATTGAAATAACCGTAGCTCCTCAGGGTGAGGTAGCTCCTAAAATCAACAGCTTTTCTATTCCGGGAACTGAACCATATAGCACTGCCGGTTCAATAAATGCCGAAGCTACGATAATCCCTTCAACGGCAACTTATAGCTGGGAATGCATTGGAGGTGAACTTCAAAATACAAATACGCTTTCTCCAACATGGATTTTGCCCAATGTTCCCGGATTGTATTCTCTTTCGCTTACAGTCGCCAACCTGCTTGGTACGGTAACAAGTATCAAAAGCGTGCTGGTAAAGGATATGCAATCGGAATCAATAACTGAAAAGGTACTTATTTATTATCCTTTCAACGGAGATACAAAAAATGCTGCTCAGGATGCCTTGCATGCCGTTTCGAACAGTGCGGTTGCTACTGTGGATCAACGAGGAACGGCTGGCAGTGCTTATAGTTTTTCAAACAGTAGCCAGTATATTTTCACGCCTAACGATCCGGCTCTCAATTTTACCGATAAATTAGCAGTTTCTCTTTGGATCAAACCTGATTTGTTGCCTAATTACGAGCAGTTTGTTATTTCGCACGGAAGTTACGAAGAGCGTTACAAAATGTCCATAACATCCGAAAAAAAAATGCGCTGGACATTAAAAACTTCCAATGGGATTGCCGATGTTGATGATAACATAGCGTTGCAAACCGGAACTTTTGTACATTATACCGGACTTTACACCGGATACTCGCTGGAACTTTACCGAAATGGCTTGTTGGTAGGGTACAAAGCGTTGACCGGAAATATAGGGACTTCATCCAAAAGCATTACGATAGCCCGAAAAGACGAGTCGGAACCTAATTATAATTTCAGTGGAACTGTTGACGAAGTGCGTATTTATAATGCGGAATTACCTGTGAAATACATACATAAACTACCAATTATCTGGGATTTGGCTTCTGGATTAAAAGGAAATAGTTTCCAAAATTTACTTGAAATTTTCCCTAATCCTTATACTTTTTCGTTTGCTATCAAACTTCCTGAAAACGAAACTTCATTTGCTGTTGAACTATTGAATATACAGGGGCAAAAGCTGTGGCACAAAACCAATATAAATAAAGGCGATTTAATAACTCCCGAGGCCGAAATCACTAAAGGTATTTATTTTCTGTTGGTTGAAACAGCCGATGGAAATAAATATTTCTCTAAATTAATCAAAAAATAACTTTCGATCTATGAATATTCAGGCATAAGCAATCAGACAAATATAATGTCGAGTTTTTAACTCATTCTGCAGCTATTTGGTCTTAGAATTATAATTTTCAGCCACTTCATTTTTTTGAGGTTTGGGCACTACATTTTTTTTCTGATAAAAGGAGCATATTTATACAGTGTTTGCAAGAAAACGTCCATCTCTGGTTGTACTCGCAGCAAAAACTACTCATCTCACCTTGGCGGGACTCCGTGTTTTCGCTGCTTCGTGCGCCTTGACCTTGACGTTTTCTTATCAAACACCGAATTTTCTTTCAAGCACTAAATTCAAAGAACTGAATCGGTAGTATTTGAGTTAAATCCAATTGATATTCAGTCCCGAACCTGTAACTGCAAAACGCAGAATTTGATCGCCAGTCGATAAATTTATTCGGGCTGTTTGTGTTATCCGGTCTTGCGTATTGATTTGGGAGTATTTGCGTTATTTGCGTTCAAACTCTTCAGCCTTTTTTTTAATCTCCTCATACCATTTTTGCATTACAAAAAATGCACGTTTCTTTTGACCTTTGTCAGATATCAATCCTTTACGATTAAAATCATCCTGAATATCACGTAATTGACGACGTGGTGAACGGAAATCCTTTAAAATCCAGGGTGTGCATCCTGCCAAACCCGGAATACGTTTCAGCATATTTACACTCCGAATATACAAATCTTCCTGATAATCTTCGGTAAAACGTTCGGTTTTTCCGCCACGCATTCCATACAATGCGCAACCACCAAACTCAGTTATGATTACCGGCTTTTGAATTTCAAAAGTCCAGTTTACCCGGTCACATTTTTCGGGAAGCCCATCATACCAACCTACATATTGATTGAAGCTCAACACATCCATAATTTTGCTCAAAGGATCGTCCACGGTCATCAAATCTTGTTTTATTTCTTCCTTTTCCATGGCTGCACCAAGCAGACGAACCGGATCGAGCAAACGTGTTTTCTCAGCTAAACGGGTCAAGAAACTAAGACGCTCGGGGCTTTGTGGCGTTTCGTTGGCGATAGACCAAATGATGATATTTGCACGATTTTTATCCCGTGTTATGTTATCAGTCAACTGGTTTTCCGCATTTTTGTAGGTATCCGTATTTTTCCATTGTATTGTCCAATACACAGGAATTTCTGACCAAACTAAAATTCCCATGCGCTCAGCCTGACGAATCATCTGTTCATTGTGAGGATAATGTGCCAAACGTACAAAATTACAACCCATGTCTTTTGCCCATTGCAACAGAGTTATATCTTCTTCTTTGGAATATGCCCTGCCATTACGAAATGCCGCTTCCTCGTGAATAGAAACTCCGCGAAGGAAAATTGGCTTTCCATTGAGTAATATTTTGGTTCCCTGTGTTTCAATGGTACGAAAACCGATTTCGTCGGTAACTTTTTCGTTGTCAGTAATAATATTTACCTTATACAATTTTGGATTTTCGGGTGTCCAATATTCCGGTTTAATTTTACATTCAAACGCAGCAAAACCGCTAACATTCGGCGTAAGTTGCTGAATAATTTTAAGTTCTGGTATTTCAATTTTTACGGGCTTATTCAATTCAGTCCCATCCAACTGCACCCATCCTGTTAAAGTATTTTTATCACTCTTCTTTAGTTGCACATAATAATCGCGAACAAAAGTAGCTGGAGTTTCAATCAGATTTACCTGACGGGTAATTCCACCATAATTCCACCAATCAGTATTGATGGTAGGTACAGCTTCTAAATATCGTTTATTATCTACTTTAACTACCACCGAATTTTCACCCGTTTTGAGTAGTCCGGTAACCTCAAAATTGAAAGGGGTAAATCCACCCACATGTTTCCCGACTTCTTTGCCATTAACAAACACAATGGCCTCATAATTAACAGCTCCGAAATGTAGAAAAACGCGTTTGTTATTTTTGAGCTGATACTGAAAACGATTTCGATACCATACAGTTCCTTCATAATAATAGAGTTCGGCACGCTGTGTGTTCCAATCTCCAGGAACGAAAAGGGTTTTCTCGGTGGCAAAATTGTATTCCTGCAAAACAGTTTTGTCTGTAATATCTTTGTCAGAACCATAACCACCTTTGTACGGCATACGGCGATAATCATAATAACCATTTTCGAATGGATCAACGATTGTTTTCCAAAGTCCATCGAGCGACTGAGTTTGTCGTCCATCCACATTAATGATTTGTGGAGAAACCTGAGCAAATAAGTTTGTGAAATTTAACAAAAACAAAATCAGACCAGTTAAATGTGCATATTTCTTCATTACAATATATATTTTTTAATTTTAAATCTGTCAGAATTAGCCCTACACATCAAATGTAGGGCTTTTTCAAACAAATCACACTACTAAACAACGAATTGAATATCATAGTAGTCATTGACAGAAAAAGAGGTTGTATCAAAAGAGTTTATCTTACTTTTGATGCGTCCTCTTTTTTTAAATTTACGATGCGTCTCAATTTTACTTGTCTCGACTTTAGGCGAGAGGCGAGAGGCGAGAGGCGAGAGGCAAGAGCAAACCAAGGTTTTGCTTAATTCGATACTTTTGACTCTTTACTTTTTATAATAGCCCAAAGCTTCGGGCAACAATTCCTTCATTTTAGCAATACGTTTGGCATCCGAAGGGTGAGTACTCATAAATTCAAATACCGCGCCCGAACTGTCGGCCGACATTCGTTCCCAAAAAGCTACCGCTTCGGTCGGGTCGTAACCGGCCATCGCCATAAAAATCAACCCAAGCCGGTCGGCTTCGTATTCATGTTTGCGTGAATAGGGTAAAATTACGCCGACTTCGGCGCCAATGCCATACAGGATATTGATAGTTTGCCTTGTAGCGGCCGGCTTATTCGATAAAAGTATATCAGTAATCGATGCTCCGTATTGAGCAAGCATTTGCTGACTCAATCGCTCGTTGCTGTGTTTGGCCACGGCATGTGCAATTTCATGTCCCATCACCACTGCCATACCGGCTTCGGTTTGGGTTTTTGGTAAAATTCCTTCGTAAAAAACCACTTTCCCGCCCGGCATACAAAAAGCATTTACGGTGGTGTCTTTCACCAAATTAAATTCCCACGAGTAGTTGGCTGTGTCGGCAGCGAATCCGTTATTTTTAAGATAATTGATAACAGCGGAGGATATATTGATCCCGACTTTTTTCACCAGAGATGAATTAACCGCATCTTTCGATGCCGGCACCGAATCGATAAATTGTTTGTAAGTCGTAGCGCTCATTGATAAAACTTCGGCATCGGAAACTAAAAGCAATTGTTTACGTCCGGTAATCAAAACGCTTGAGCAGGATGCCAAAAATAACGCTGTCAAAATTAATAACGAAAATTTTTTCATAATGGTAATTTATTTGAATTAGTATTTTTTATTTATGTCCAATCATTTATCTTTGCAAAGATAAAAATTCATTTCTTATTTTTAATATCTTCTTGATTAAATCAACGTCCGTTTTATTTTTTTTGAAATCAAACCATTAAAAATCAATCTAAATGTCAATTATCAGAAATTATTGGAAATCAACATTAACGCTACTTGCAATATTGTATCTGTCGTTTACTCCGACTTCAGAATTCAATAAACTGCCTCCGATAAAAATTGAGTATCTCGATAAAATTGTACATATTGTGCTTTATTCTTTTTTTACATTTATTCTGGTAACAGATTTCAGTAAAAACACCAGGGTAATAAAAAACCGCAGAAACTATTTTATATTTTCCTGCATTGTTTTCCCCTTATTATTTGGGGCATTTGTTGAAATTGCCCAGGAGTTATGGTTTTATCCCCGTTCGGCTGAATGGATCGATTGGTTTGCCGATATTCTTGGCGTTTCGATCGGACTGATTGTCATGTATCTGTTTAAAAAAATAAAATTTAAACCATGTACGACGAAACTTTAAAATATAAAATCGGGATTACCCTGATAAAAGGAATAGGAAATAATTTAGCCAAAAATCTGATTGCTTATCTGGGAAGTGCAGAGGCAGTTTTCGGCGAGAAACAACAAAACCTGGCTAAAATACCCGGTATAGGCGATGTGCTTTCAAGAGAAATTGTGAAACAGGATGTGTTGAAACGGGCTGAAGAAGAGATAGAATTTATAATTAAAAATAAAATTCAGCCTTTCTATTTTACCGACCGCGATTATCCTTTCCGCCTCAAGGAATGTCCCGATTCGCCCATTATGATTTATACCAAAGGCAATTGCAGCTTGAACGACGGAAAATTTATCGGCGTTGTAGGGACGCGCAATGCCACCGAAACCGGTAGAGAGAACTGCAAAAAACTTATTGCCGATCTGGCTCGCCTTCAATCGAATACTATCGTTGTCAGCGGTGTGGCTTATGGCATCGATATTAGCGCCCACAAAGCGGCGCTCGAATATGAGCTCCCGACCATCGGCATAGTAGGCCACGGGCTCGACCGCATTTATCCGGCTGCACATCGATCTATTGCCGTGAAAATGCTCGAAAAAGGCATGTTGCTTACCGAATACCTGAGCCACACCAACCCCGACCGACAAAACTTTGTGCAACGCAACCGCATCATTGCCGGACTGTGCGATGCAACAGTAGTAGTGGAATCGGCTGTGCGTGGAGGAGCGCTTATAACCGCTGAAATGGCAAACGATTACAATCGCGATGTATTTGCTTTTCCTGGTCGTGTAGACGATGAATGGTCGGGTGGATGCAATGCGTTGATTAAAAACAATAAAGCTTCGTTGATCGAATCGGCTGAAGATATTTTACGCTTTATGAATTGGGAGAAACAGGATGCGTCATCCCCCACGAATATTCAAACCACTTTATTTCTCGACCTTACCGATGAAGAGCAACAGATAGTTTCCACCTTGCGCCTGAATTCCGAAGGCTTACAATTGAATGAACTTTCCCTGAAATTAGAAAAACCAATCAGCAAAATTTCATCTCTTTTGCTCGAAATGGAATTTAAAGGCGTGGTGAAATGCCTGCCGGGGAATGTGTATCGAATAGTCAAGTAGTACTTTATCTTTCAATTTGGTGTATTTTTTTGGCAAAATATTCAATAACAACAGGCAGGGACAAGGACTAACTTTCAAAAAATAAAATTAAACAGGAAGCCCACTACCATGATTCCGCATCCTACAATGCCTATAAAAGTGAGTATCAAAGGTATTTTCAGCACTTTGCGGAGAATTACCATTTCGGGCAACGAAAGTCCGATTACCGACATCATAAAGGCTAAAGCAGTGCCTAACGATGCTCCTTTTTCGATCAACACCGAAACAATCGGAACAATTCCGGCGGCGTTGGAATAAAGCGGAATGCCAATGAGGATGGAAAGCGGAACGGAATACCAGGTCGATTTTCCCATCAACGAAGCCATGAAATTTTCGGGCACGAAGCCGTGAACTCCGGCTCCAATGGCGATTCCCAGCATTACGTAGAGCCAAACTTTCCCGACAATTTCTTTTACTGCTTCAAATCCCATTCTGATACGGATATCGAAACTTATTCGATCCTCATCCATCTCTGAATTCCCCAATTGAGTTTCATAAACCCACGGCTCTACCCATTTCTCGAGTTTCAGTTTGCCGATAACCCAACCGGCGAAAATGGCTATCGTAAGTCCCGTAACAACATAAATAAGAGCCGTTTGCCAACCGAAGAGTCCGTAGAGCAAAATAATAGCTACTTCGTTAATCATAGGCGAAGCAATCAGAAATGAAAAAGTAACGCCCAACGGAATGCCTGACTCCACAAATCCCAAAAACAACGGAATGGCCGAACACGAACAAAATGGCGTTACAATTCCCAATCCGGCAGCCATCACATTTCCGGTAAAGGTTTTTTTGCCTTCGAGCGCTTTCCGGGTTCGTTCGGCGGTAAAATAGCTTCGAATAACTCCTACCACGAAAATAATCAGCGCAAGCAATAACATTACTTTGGGCGCTTCAAAAATAAAGAACCTCAATGCCTCGGTCAAATGTTTATTTCTGGGCAGACCGAATGCGCTTTCAATCAGCCAATCGGTAAAAGGTTGCAAATAATGGTATGTCAAAAACCAAAGAGGTAGCAAAACCAAAATGATTTGAAAATTCCTCGATTTGAGAATTTGAAGATTCATGGTATGATAGATTGACTTGAAAATGAATGAATCTGAAAATGAGTCGACAACAATATCATTCTCTCTCTCTTTGAGAGGATCAGAGAGAGTTTAAACCCACAAAATCACAATATAATAAATCCCGATTCCGATAAAAACTATCGAGACCACCCGCCTGAACCAAAGCTCGAACACTTTAATGCGGTTATACATTTTCCCTACATTACCCACAGCAAAAGCCAAAAGCCAGGCGAATAAAATTACCGGCAAACCGGTAGCAATGGCAAAAACAACAGGCAGATACAATCCGCTTGCACTCGAAATGGTCAGGGGAATCAGCATTACAAAAAACAGCACGCCGCTGTACGGACAAAAAGCCAATGCGAAAACCATTCCCAACAACAAAGCGCTCCAATAACTGCCTTTGCTTCTCTCACCTATTTTATCGGTCAACCCTGAAAGTCCCGGAAAATTAAGTTTGATAACATCGAGCATCAGCAGTCCGGTAAGGATCAAAAGCGGGCCTAAAATCTTCTCGCCCCAACCTTGAAAAAGCATGGAAACCTGCATCTTGCTTGCGCCGGAATAAAGTATCACCGCCAATCCGGTATAACTTATGGCACGCCCGAGCGTATAAGTCAACCCATTGTAAAAAACGCGCTTTTGGTTTTCAATATCCCGACTAATAAACCCGATAGCCGAAATGTTCGTAGCCAAAGGACAGGGGCTGATAGCGGTCATCAATCCCAGCACAAAAGCGGTTACGAATGCATATTGCGAGTTATCAAGAATAGCCTGTAAAATCTCCATTTTCAAATTATTTTAGCAGTGGATCTATGACCTTTTTAAGTTCTGCTTTTAACTTTTCCGGTTTGGTTTTGGCGTACATGAAGCCTTCTTCCGTCAAATCGATGCGTTTATTCCCACTTATTACCAAAAGCGACTGACCTTCAGCCTTGCATTTTCTGGCGATGGTTTTACTGTTTTTCTCATCGAGATTTACCCCGATAAATTCTATTTTGCCTTCCTTCATTTCTTTGGGATAAAGCGTTGAAATGATTTTTTGGGATTCGGCTTCAACTGCCTGGCAGGTTACGCAACGGCGTGTGTAGTGAAAATAATACACTTCGACTTTCGAGGCTGCATACATCGATGTTGCCAACAAAACAAAAATGGCAATACTGAAAATCCGTTTCATAATAGATTATTTTTCAATGAGTTGTACCAATTCATCCTGAGATGGTACGCGGCCTTTCACCACCACTTTCCCATCCACCACCAGAGCGGGAGTCGTCATGGTGAGTTTCATAATTTCCGTAATATCTTCGACTTTGGTTACTGTTGCATCGATATTATTTTTTGTAATTGCTTCGCGAGTGGCATTTTCAAGCGCCTTGCACTTGGGGCATCCTGTGCCTAAAATTTTTATTTCCATATTAAAATTAATTTGAGAGTTTAGTGGCAACAACTTGTTTTTTCTTTACAATTTTTAAAAAACACATCAAAAAACGCTTGTGCTTTTTTCCAGTTTTCGCGGTTGATACAATACTTTACTTTAGGGGTTTCTATTTCACCCTGAATCAATCCGGCATTTTTCAGTTCTTTTAAATGTTGTGAAACAGTGGCTTTAGCTATCGGTAGTTCATTGTGAATGTCGCCGAAGTAACAACTATCCATCGATGCCAAAAATTGTAAAATGGTGATTCGTGCAGGATGTCCCATAGCCTTGGCAAATCTGGCAAGTTGCTCGTTGTCAATTGTGTAATCTTTATTTATATAGTTATCCATGATGCTATTTCTTTAATTGTTCGTAGTTCGCAAAAATACGAACAAATTTTGAGCTTCGCAATATTTAATTTCATTTTTTTATAAAAATCTTATTTCGATAAAGTCCGATAAAATCTCTTTGAACTAAAGACAAAAAAAGGACAGGATTTTTCGTTTTATCTAAAAAAATCACTACATTTGTTCCTTCATTAAATTGTGAACCAGATAACAAAAATATACAGTATGAAATTCGTAGTATCAAGTACAGAGTTATTAAGCCACTTGCAAGCAATTAGTAGGGTAATTAACAGTAAAAACTCGCTTCCGATTTTAGACAATTTTTTACTTCATCTCGAAGGAAAAACGCTGACCATGACTGCGTCGGACATTGAAACCACGTTGATAACCTCGATGGAAGTAGACAATGCGGATGGTGAAGGAAAAGTAGCCGTTGCCTCCCGTTTGTTGTTGGATACATTGCGTGAATTTTCAGAACAGCCTTTGACTTTCACCATCAACGATAGTAATCTGGCCATGGTGATCAATTCGTCCAATGGTTCGTACAATTTTATCGGACAGAATGGCGACGAATACCCGCGTTTGCCACAGTTGCAGGAGGATGCACGCGTCTTGTCGTTGCCTGTTTCGCAACTTTCGTCGGGAATTTCAAAAACTTTGTTCTGCACTGCCGACGATGAGTTACGCCCGGTGATGAACGGTGTATTTTTCGATATTATGAAAGAAGGCTTAACGTTGGTAGCAACAGATGCACATAAATTAGTGCGCTACAAAACTACGTATAATTCAGCCACTTTAAGCGAAGAAGAGGAGAAAGTAAGTTTTATCCTCCCTAAAAAACCAGCTACAATGCTCAAGAATATTCTTCCGAAAGAAAGCGGGGATGTGGAAGTGAGTTTCGATTCAAAAAACATCTATTTCAAACTATTGAACTACACGATGGTTTGCCGTCAGGTGGAAGGACGTTTCCCGAACTACAACGGAGTAATTCCAAAATCGAACCCGTATAAAATCATTATCGATCGTTTGACTTTCCTCAATGCATTAAAGCGTGTTTCAGTTTTCTCGAATCAGGCAAGCAATTTGGTCAAGCTCGAATTTATCGAAAATCAGATACACATATCGGCACAGGATATTGATTTTTCAATTTCAGCCGAAGAAACCATCAACTGCCAGTTCGAAGGCGACCCGATTAATATAGGCTTTAAATCGGCTTTCCTTATTGAGATTTTGGGTAACATCAATGCTTCGAATGTAATTCTCGAACTTGCAGATCCATCGCGCGCCGGATTGATTCTTCCTTTCGAAAATGAAGAGAACGAAGAAATCCTGATGCTGTTGATGCCTATGTTGCTGAATGATTAAAAAAAAAGAACTTAACACGATAAGGTCAAAGGTCTAAAGTCCAAAAGACTTTAGACCTTGAATTTTTTATGACACTCCCCGAAAACAGACAAGTAAAAATAACATCACAAGTACTTTAACGATGTGCTTGTAGCATAACGACAAAACAATGAAACTCCAACTTAAAAATCCGATTGTATTTTTCGATCTCGAAACCACGGGAATCAATATCGTTTCCGACCGCATTGTGGAAATTTCGTATCACAAAGTTTCGCCAAACGGGCGTGAAGAGACCAAAACCATTCGCATCAATCCCGAAATGCCGATTCCTAAAAGCGCATCGGATATTCATGGCATCACGGATGCCGATGTGGCCGATTGTCCTACATTTAAAGCCGTGGCTAAAGAAATAGCCCGGGATATTGAGGGTTGTGATTTGGCAGGGTACAACTCCAACCGTTTCGATATTCCTTTGCTGGCTGAAGAATTACTGCGCGCCGACGTGGATATTGATTTGATGAAACGTAAATTTGTGGATGTTCAGGTTATTTTTCATAAAATGGAAGCCCGCACATTGGAAGCTGCTTACAAATTTTATTGCGAAAAGGATTTAGTCGGAGCACATGGAGCCGAAGCAGACGCCCTGGCAACTTATGAAGTGCTTCAGGCACAATTAGACCGCTATCCCGAACTGAAGAACGATATAGAATTTCTTGCAAAATTCACCACCCAGAATAACAATGTCGATTTTGCAGGTAGAATGATATATAACGAAAAAAAGGAGGAAGTTATCAATTTCGGAAAGTATAAAGGACAGAAGGTAACAGATGTACTGAAAAACGATATCGGCTATTACGGGTGGATGATGAATAGCGATTTCCCGTTACATACCAAGAAAGTGCTGACAAATATCAAGTTACGCGATTTTAACAAGTAAAGCATGACCGATATAGAATTAAAAAAGTTTACCTGCAAAACGCTGGTAAACTTTTTTAATTTTTATCAGAGCGAAAGGCTTATCCTCTCTGTCTTTCGAGCAAAATAAGCATCATCAATCCGAGCAATAAGCGATCCTCTTCACCTGTTTCAAATTGCGACAATTTATCTATCGTAAATTTTCGGCCGAAAAATGATGGTTCTTTCTTGAGACGAGCCACTTGAGTTCCATCAGGACGTGTTGCAATGTACGAAGGATGAAACAGATAACCGGTAAGCATCCCGACAAGGGGCAATTCTCCTACCATCGAATCGAAAATTTTTGCCCATGGGTTTTCTTCGTGAATTACCAAATCAGTTTGTTGTTTTTCGTCTAAAATTTCATAATTGGCTTTCCAGAGCGAAGCCCAACCTTTGCGCACAATCCGGCCGGTTTCATATCCCATCCGATCGGTAAAAGTGTATGTTGCCGAAAATTCGAGCCATTTGTTGGCTCGAATGGTGTAGTTTAATTCCGAACGGCTTTCGTTATTGAAAACCTGAACTTCCTCCATTAGTTTCAACATTTTTTGCCGCACATAAGCCACCGTATTACCATTGGCATCCTGTGCCGTAAAATCATTACTCAATGTAGTAATTTTAAAAGTCAGAGTCAAAGGGAAGTTAAGTGAATTCATAAGCTCAGATTTTTAATTTGATTCAATTACAAACCATGGTTTTGTTCATCGCGTTTTTTCGGTTGTCATAAATCAACGGCTAACCGTTTCTTTTATGGTTTGACGTTGATTATTCACATCTCGATAAATCGGGGATGATTGGGAAATAAGCGCTACATTTTCAGCGAACTATTATCTTACCCGAATTTTCTGACCCGGTTGAAGTAACTTTTTCAATTTTATGTTATTCATTCTGCACAAAGCCTTTACGCTCGTTCCGTTTCGAAGGGCAATTTGTCCCAATGTATCTCCCTTTCGTATTTTATAGTATTTTGCGGCTTGTTGAGCCTTTAGATCGCGTTGATAATAGAAGGATTTTCGTTTGGTTATCTGATATGTGTCATTATGTACCTGCCCTGTATAGAAGTTTATGATGCTGGCAGGATTAATGGCATTGCCCAAATAGCGCATTTCGAAATGCAGGTGCGGACCGGTTGAACGGCCTGTGTTACCTCCTAAAGCAATTAATTCTCCTCCCTTTACCACTTGGTCGAGTTCAACCATTACTTGTGATAAATGTGCGTAAACCGTTTCCAGTCCGTTGTCGTGACGAATAACAACATAATGTCCATAGCCGCGGGCTTCGTAGTCGATAATGCGTATTTTGCCCGAAAACGCTGCATGTACGGAATCGCCTATATTCAGGCGTAAGTCGGTTCCATAGTGGTAACGATAACGGCGAGGCCCGAAATCGGAAGTGATTATTCCCTGAACCGGAGAGAAAAAATTCTTACAATCGATGCGAACGGTATCCGGAAGACTATCGATAGGAATTTTGTAAGGGTTTAATTTTTCGCTCGTCCAGATGTTGTTGTAAATATCGTCGGCCGGATGATTCTCCATCAAGTCGTCCGACTTATCGTTCAACATTTCCTGATAAACATTCGCCGTATCTTTTTTTGGAATAATGGAATAATTAATGTGCTGAGCATTTAAACCCAAAATTGAAGAGATAAATATTAAAAACGGTAAAAACTTTTTGGGAGAAAACTGCATCTTTTGTCTTATATCTAATGTCCAAAGGCGGTTTGCTTTGGTAAAATGATTAAATGATATGATTGATAAAAAAATTGTCAGTAAAAGATAAAAATCATTGATTTGCCATCTGTTACCGACATAAACCACCGACTATATTTCGTCGTTGGCGTATAAAAACCCGAGATTATTCTGTTTAAAATCAAAAATCTCTTCGTTTTTGAAAAACCTTGCCAACTCAACTTCCGCATTTTCCACCGTATCCGAAGTATGCACGATATTTTCCTGAACACTCATGCTGAAATCTCCGCGAATCGTTCCCTGAGCTGCTTCGCGACCATTGGTTTTGCCGGCCATTTGATGCACGATATGCACGGCATCAATCCCTTTCCAGCAACAAACAATCACAGGGGTAATCATCATTCCATCTTTTATACGTTTAAAAAATGGTTTTTGAGCCAAATGGGCATAATGTTCAGTTAAAATCTCATCTGTCAGTTGAATCATTTTAATTCCGCACAATTGCAAACCTTTGCGTTCGAAGCGTGTAATTATTTCCCCGATCAGTTCCCGTTGAATGGCTCCGGGTTTGATAATAACGAGTGTTTTTTCCATGGCTCAATATGTTAATATAATAAAATGAAAAATCATTTTTCAAAAATAAGGAAATGTGTCTATAAGTCAAAATAAGTTCTCATTTTTTAACTTATTACACCCCAATTTAATGTATTCGTTTTCAATTTACGTAATTGGGCTGTTAAAATGTAATTTTCCGTTTTTTCGAGTTTAGGATCTTCATCCAAAATTTCCATCGCTGTTCGGCGGGCGATTTCGAGCATTTTTCCATCCTGCGCCAGATTGGCAATTTTCAGTTCGAAAGGTAAACCGCTTTGTTGCGTCCCTTCCAAGTCGCCGGGTCCGCGTAGTTGGAGGTCGGCTTCCGAAATTTCAAAACCATCGTTGGTGCGTACCATGATTTCCATGCGTTTGCGGGTTTCGGTGGATAGTTTAAATCCGGTGAGCAGGATACAGAAGCTTTGTTCGGCTCCGCGTCCCACCCTTCCGCGTAACTGATGTAACTGCGACAGCCCGAAACGCTCGGCGTTTTCGATAATCATGACCGAAGCGTTGGGCACATTTACACCCACTTCGATCACCGTAGTGGCCACCATAATCTGCGCTTCGCCGGATACGAATTTCTGCATTTGGTAATCTTTTTCTGCAGCTTTCAGTTTGCCGTGCACTTTACAGACTTTGTAGCCGGGGAAAGTTTCACAAATGTAATTATAGCCGTTTTCCAAATCCTGCAAATCCATTTTTTCAGATTCCTGAATTAACGGATAAACGATGTAAATCTGTCGTCCGGCATTGACCTGTTTGGCAATAAACTGATTCAGGCTTTGCCGCTTATTTTCGTAATAATGATAGGTCTGAATGGGTTTCCGTCCCGGCGGAAGCTCGTCAATTACTGAAACGCTCAAATCGCCGTAAAGTGTCATGGCCAGTGTACGCGGAATGGGAGTAGCGGTCATTACAAGGATATGCGGCGGTTGTTCGTTTTTAGTCCAGAGTTTGGAGCGTTGTTCCACGCCAAAGCGATGTTGCTCGTCGATGACCACAAAACCGAGATTGGCAAAATGTACGGTTTCTTCAATCAGGGCATGGGTGCCGATCAGTATATTCATTTGTCCCGAACGCAACTTTTTGTGCAATTCCTCCCTGAACTTGGGGCGGGTGGAGCCGGTGAGCAATGCTACACTGACGCCCAAATCGCCCAACAAATTTTTGATTGTTTCAAAATGCTGATTCGCCAAAATTTCGGTCGGCGCCATCAAGGCAGCCTGAAAACCATTGTCGACAGCCATCAACATCGCCATCAATGCTACCAATGTTTTTCCGCTTCCCACATCGCCCTGCAAAAGCCGGTTCATCTGTTTTCCGCTTCCCACATCGGTGCGAATTTCACGCAACACCCGTTTTTGAGCTCCCGTCAGTTCAAAAGGCAGATAATCTTTGAAAAACGTATTGAAATAATGCCCGATTTGCCCAAAAACAAACCCACGGAAATTTTGCTCGCGCCACTTGGTTTGTCGCAAAATGCTGAGTTGAATATAAAAAAGCTCCTCGAATTTCAGCCGCTGACGGGCTTTGTTGAGTGCGTGTGCATTTTTTGGGAAATGTACATTGATAAGTGACTCGGTCAGATTCATCAACGCATAGCGTTTCAAAATATACGCCGGAAGCGATTCGGGCACGCCGTTTTTCAGGTTTTGTAAAAGCGGAAAAATAATTTTCTGAATGGTTTTGGAATTCAGGAAGCCGCTTTTCATTTTATCCGTCGTGTTGTAAAAAGGCTGCCATCCCATCATTTCGGACGGTGGTAATTGCGAAACGAGATCAATATCAGGATGAACAATATTGTATCGACCGTTGAAAGCCGTAGGCTTGCCGAAAATCACGTATTCGATACCCGTTTTGTACTTCTCCAACACAAACTTAACGCCCTTGAACCACACGAGTTCAATGGTGCCTTTGCCATCGGTAAAAATAGCCGACAAACGCTGATTCCGCCCCTCGCCGATTTTTTCAAATTTCAGTATTTGCCCTTTTACCTGAACGAATGGCATGTTGTCGGTAATTTCGTGCAGGTAATAAAACCGGCTTCGGTCGACATATTTGTATGGATAATGTCGCAACAAATCCTCTACCGACCGGATGCCAAGTTCTTTAGCGAAAAGTTCCGCTTTCCTGGGTCCCACGCCGGGAAGGTATTTTATGTCTTGCATCGAGAAATCCATGTGTCGTTTTGTGTTTCAGGTTTTACGTTCCGTGCCTGTCTGACAGTAGTCGGGTTTAGTGTTTTGTGATTGATCTCGTTTTAGTTAAATAGCGAGACGAATCGTGATTTTCTGTTTTCAATTTATTTCTGCTTTGACAGATGAAAATAATAGTACATCACAAGACAAGATGAAAGGATTTACATGTTTCATTTTAGAGAACAGACGATCGAAACAACATACATTCAGCATCTTTTTCATTTGGAATATAATTTACAGGTACATCCTGTCCAAAAAAATATAATCTGTCAAAGTAAATTTTAAATATTTAAAAGTACGATTTAGAAATCGCCCATCCCTGATTTCATCCCGCTACATATTTTCCCCAAGGGACTTTCCGCAGCACAAAAATAATCGCGAATGAACAAACCAGAACCATTATGGTAAGCCCCGGCAACGAAATAAGCGGATGGGCAAACGACCAGTAAATGCCGTTGCGGAACAACACGCCGATAACGATAATGTGTACTAAATAAATGCCGTAGCTGTAATCGCTTATGGTTTTCTGCACCCGGCAGACAAATTTGTTTTTAATGTTGCTGTCTTTCACAAGCATGAAAACAGCAACGGACTGAATGATTGTGTTTACCGAAAGATAACTGTAAATCCTCAGGTTTAAT
>DIFH01000036.1:0-7835 GCA_002427615.1 Paludibacter sp. UBA5753 | reverse complement strand
AAAACCTGAATACTCAACATAACCCAGCAACTTTAAATGATAATCTCCCGTCCATTTGTAAAAACTCAGGTTCATCGAATAAGTTGCAAGGCACAATACCACCCACGCAAGCAGACCGTACAAAAGGGCAGGATTACTTGCTTTCCGGACGGCTCTGCCGATAAATGGTACGAACAGGTAGATAAATAGAATCATGTATAGGTACCAGAAATGTTTTGAAACACCTTCGACCAGTAATAAATTCACTGCCCATTGCATAATATTGCCGAACCCTTCCGGCTGTTTTTGGGGCGAAAGCATCAGCCACCGGAAAACCCAATAAACCATCATCCAGAATAAAAAAGGAACAAGCACCCGCATCATTCGCTTTTTGTAAAACTCGCCCAGGGGATATTCCCTGTTCAGCATGGTGGCGCCGCTAAGCATCAGGAATACAGGGACGGCAAACCTGACCGAACTGTCCACAATATTCCCAATGCACCAAAAGTTCATATTTTTCATAAAAGTCATGTTCAAAACAGGGCTTGACACGTGAATCACAATCACACCCAGCGTAGCTAAGGCGCGAAGCGTGTCGAGGTATTGTATGTTGGTGGATTTGACCATTTTTAAATTGTCGAATCTGTAAAACTCAATATCATTTTAGCTATTTCCAAATCCATCTCCGTTGTAATTTTTATATTTTCGCGGTTACCTTCTACCAAATGGATCTTGTTTCCTGACGCCTCCACTACCGAAGCGTCGTCGGTAAAAAGAGATGAAAACTCCTGTTCGTAGGCTTTTTTCAGCAATTCCGCATCGAAAATCTGAGGCGTTTGCACTAATTTGTACGTATTCCGGTCAACAGATATACTTCCATCGGATGCAATCTGACGGATACTGTCCACCAAATCGATAACGGGAATGGCAGCATCAAACTGTTCGGCGGCATCGAAACAACGCGCAATGGTTTCGATACTTACCAATGGGCGTACGCCGTCGTGCACAGCAACCAAGGCGGGAACCTTCACGGCATCCAATCCGTTTTTTACCGAATGAAAACGCGTTTGTCCGCCTGCCACAATTTGATGGGGAAGCGTAAAGGCATGCTTTTTGCAAAGTTCCTTCCAGCAATCGATTTGAAGCGGGGGAAGCGCCAGAACGAGTTGTATCGACGCATCGTACCGGTAAAACACTTCAAGTGTGTACATGAGGATAGGCCTTCCGTGTATTTCAAGGAATTGTTTGGGAATATCGGCGTTCATGCGTTCGCCTTTTCCGCCGGCAACTATGATGGCAATTTTCGGTTTAATCATAATTAAAAATGAATAAGGAACAAAGATAAACATTTAAGTAAGAAAAATAAGAAAAATAAAAACGAAAATCCCATCAAACCGACTTACTTAGTAGATGAAAGAAAACTCAAGGTTTGATAAGAAAACGTCAAGGTTAAGGCGCGTAAAGCAGCGAAAACACGGCGCTTACTTCTCGTAAATGAGTAGTTTCCGGTGCGAGTGCAACCCAGAGATGGACGTTTTCTTGCAAACACTACTTAAAGGTATAATTATATTTTTGAACATGAAAAACATCTTCAGGATGAAATAAAACCATCAAAACAGAACTATTCAATTTAAAACAACAATTTACCAACAACATTTTATAACTTTGCACCCAAAATTTACCAACAATGAAAAAGATTAGTTTAAGTCTCCTGTTTATCCTGGGGTTTGGAATTTTAGTTGCTCAGGAAAGTGAAAAAAGAGGGAAACAGAATATTTTCGAAGCATTGGCAAGCGTTGACTCGTCGAGTAACGCTACTGTAAAAGTATATCAGGACAAACGTATAGAACTGGCTTTGGTCGGAAGAAAATCACAGTCAGGTTCACATGCAACGATAACGGCAAGCGGCTATCGTGTGCAGGTTTTTTCGAGTAACACACAACGCACGGCTAAAAACGAAGCGTTTAAAATTGAAAAAGAACTGAAGGATGTTTTTCCTGAACATGCTGTTTATGTCAATTATATTTCACCTTTCTGGAAAGTGCGTATTGGAGACTTTAAATCTTTAGAAGAAGCTCAGGAATTTAGATCCGAATTGATAAAAATATTCCCGAACCTGCGCAGCGAAACATACACCGTAAAGGATCAGGTAAATTTGTAGTTATTTGCACTGCCTGCCAACAGGCAAGCGCGCGTTATTAATAATTATTTGCTTTACGTTGTTTTGACGTAACTCAGAGATAAAACTCAGATATAAAAAATGGATTTCAATATAAATCAACCTGTTCCGTTCGATGCGGAAAAAACAGAGAAAATTGCACATCATTATCGCGAAATTATTAAACTTCTGGGCGAAGATGCCGAGCGTGAAGGGTTACTGAAAACGCCTGAAAGAGTGTCGAAAGCCATGCAGTTTTTGATGAACGGTTACGAACAAAATCCCGAAGAAATTATCCAAACAGCCATGTTTACAGAGGATTATCGTCAAATGGTGATTGTGAAAGATATTGATTTCTATTCAATGTGCGAACATCATATCCTGCCATTTTTCGGCAAAGCACATATTGCTTACATCCCGAATCACAAAATCACCGGATTAAGCAAAATTGCCCGTATTGTAGAAGTTTATGCCCGTCGCTTACAGGTGCAGGAACGTATGACCACGCAAATTAAGGAATGTATCCAGAACACCTTGAATCCGCTTGGCGTAATGGTCATTCTCGAAGCCCAGCATCTGTGCATGCAAATGCGCGGCGTGCAAAAACAACATTCCATCACCACCACTTCTGATTTTACCGGCGTTTTTCAACAAGCAAAAACAAGGGAGGAATTTATGAATTTGATAAATAGGAAGTGATTCATGACTTAAATGCAAGTCAGGCAATACCTATTTATTTAATTTCTGAAGCATTAGGAATTCGCGTAATGTGCGGATTCGATTCCGGCATAAGACAAAAAAACTAAAAATCGGATAGAATATATACGGGATGAAGAAATGGTGTGCTTTATGCTTTTGCTTGACATATATGCTGTTACCTTTTTCTGCCAATCGTGTTTTGCGTTTCTTTCTAACTATACGGACTTTGTCGGCTAAAAACAAAAACCGTAGTTTTATGTTTTATATGACAAATGAAAACAGAAAAATTTGAAGTTACGGGAATGACTTGTGCCTCGTGTGTGGCGCATGTTGAGAAGAGTGTAAGCAAACTTGAAGGCATTCAAACGGTTCAGGTAAATTTGCTTACCAATAGCATGACCGTAAGTTATGATGAAACCGCATTAAACAATGATATAATAGAAAAATCGGTCGAAAATGCAGGCTACGAAGCGCATCTGAAATCGGAAAACACTTCGACTGCTGCAAATACAAAGAAAATCGACCATGTTCAACTGGAGCAGGACGAAATGAAAAACCGTTGGTGGATTTCGCTGGCTTTTTTGGTACCGCTGCTTTACCTTTCGATGGGGCGCATGTTCGGATTGCCTTTGCCCGCCGTTTTTCTCGGGCACGAAAATGCGTTAGCCTTTGCTTTTACTCAATTTTTGCTGACCCTTCCCATTGCTTTTGTCAATAAAAAATATTTTACAGGTGGATTCAAAAGTTTGTTCAAAGCGGCTCCCAATATGGATTCCCTGATTGCTATCGGCTCTTCGGCGGCGATTGTTTATGGTATTTTTGCCATTTTTCGCATTGGTTACGGTTTGGGACATGGCGATATGGATACCGTGATGCAATTTTCGTACGATTTGTACTTCGAATCCGGCGCAACCATCCTTACATTAATCACTTTAGGGAAATATCTCGAAGCCCGGTCGAAGAGTCGTACTTCGGATGCAATTTCACGCTTGGTTGATTTAGCTCCGAAAACAGCTGTCGTTATCAGAGACGGGATTGAAGTGGAAATTCCGGTGGAAGAATTGAAAATCGGCGATGTGGTTGTTGTCAAAAGCGGTCAGAACGTACCTGTGGACGGCCTTATTCTTTCAGGAAACGGAAATCTCGACGAATCGGCTTTGACGGGTGAAAGTATGCCGGTTTTTAAAGAAGTGGGACAATCGGTTATGTCGGCAAGCATGAATAAAACGGGGTATTTTACTTTTCGCGCCACCAAAGTAGGTAAAGATACCACGCTTTCGCAAATTATCCGTTTGGTCGAAGAGGCTTCGGCATCAAAAGCGCCCATTTCGAAAATGGCGGATCGGATCAGCAGTGTTTTTGTACCTGTGGTGATTGCCATTGCCATTGTTTCTACCATTGTTTGGTTACTGCTGGGTTATCCTTTCGATTTTGCTTTGTCTATCGGAATTGCGGTGTTGGTTATTTCCTGTCCCTGTGCGTTGGGATTGGCAACGCCGGTTGCCATTATGGTTGGAACTGGAAAAGGAGCGGAGCATGGCATGTTGATAAAATCTGCCGAATCGCTCGAAACGGCTCATAAGATAAATACAGTGGTGCTGGATAAAACCGGAACGCTGACCGAAGGGAAACCGCGTGTTACAGATATTATTGCCGGTGGAAATTATACCGAAAATGAATTGCTTCAAATTGCCTGTTCTCTCGAGAAAGCATCTGAACATCCTTTAGCGGAAGCGATTCTGGTTGAAGCGGAAAAACGAAAAATATTATTTCAAAACGTAACGGATTTTGAAACAATTCCCGGGCGGGGCATCAAAGCCCGTATTGAAAAAGCGCAATATTTTGCCGGAAATCTTCAATTGATGAACGAACTCTCAATTCATTCCGAAGATTTTCTATCCTTGTCGGAACAAATGGCAGAACAGGGGAAAACGCCTTTATTGATAGCCAAGGAAAACGCTGTTATCGGGCTGATTGCCGTAGCTGATGTTTTAAAACCGAGCAGCAAAATGGCTGTTTCCGAACTTCAGAAAATGGGCATGGAAGTAGTAATGCTCACAGGCGATCATCGCAAAACGGCTCAGTATATCCAAAGTTTACTCGGTATTTCCTCTGTAATTTCGGAAGTGTTGCCGCAAGATAAAGAAAAGGAAATAAGCCGTTTGCAAAGTGAAGGAAAAAAGGTGGCAATGGTTGGCGACGGTATAAACGATGCTCCCGCCTTGATGCGGGCTGATTTGGGAATTGCCATTGGAGCCGGAACCGATATTGCGATTGAATCGGCTGATGTGGTGTTGATGCGCAACGATCTGATGGATGTGGTTTCGACGCTTCAATTGAGTAAATCGGTTATCCGCAATATCAAACAGAACCTGTTTTGGGCGTTTTTTTATAATGTGATCGGAATTCCATTGGCTGCAGGCGTATTTTATATATTTTTGGGATGGAAGCTGAATCCCATGTTTGCGGCGGCAGCCATGAGTTTCAGTTCCGTTACCGTGGTACTGAATGCCTTGCGATTGCTACGGTTCAAACCCAAATTTAACACAAAACCCGAAACCTGACTGTCGGTCAGGCAGGCACAGAAAGCAAAACATGAAATATTCAAACTTGTCAAAACATTCAAACAAAACAATATTATGACTAACAAAACTTTAAAAATATCAGGTATGAGCTGCGGACATTGTTCGGCTCGCGTTGAAAAGGTATTAAACAGCATTGAGGGCGTGGAAGCCAAAGTTGATTTGGAAACCAACTCGGCAAAACTTGCTTTGAGTAAAGAAGTAAGTGATGAAACCATCAAAAATGCGGTTGACATGATCGGTTATGAGGTAACTGAAATTACAGAATAGTGTCATTTTTTATGTTCTAAAACATAAAAATACATTAAAACAGCCTGCAAAAACCGTGGATTCATCTAAAAATATGTTATAAAACAGATTTTTCGCACAAATATTGGCGAAAACTCTTGCACGTTTACAAAATACGCCCTATCTTTGCATCGTGATTTTTTCATAGTATTAGATTTAAGGTTAACAAAGATTGGTAGTAAGGCGTTACTACCTTTCGCGTTTTATAGAGGTTAAGTATCTGTCTCAAAATACAAACAGTTGTCGTATTTACGGCAACTGTTTTTTATTACCTAGTGTCAGAAAGAAAACCCGATGTTTGATAAGAAAACGTCAAGGTCAAGGCGCACGAAGCAGCAAAAACACGGAGTCCCGCCAAGGCGGGATGAACTCCTGTCCTTTCGGATATGTGATGAGGAGAGCTAATGCTGGCGCACGTTGCTGGGAACCAACGGTCACGACCGAAGGGAGTAATTGTAATCCCAGCTTCTTGTATTATAATGATTTACAATCCGCTTAGTTCAAAATAAAAAATATATCTTTGTCTAATAAAAAGCTGAAAGTGTATTTCGGATTAAAAATCCTGATAATACATTACGAGGTGATTACAAATCACCTCAGACGTCTGCGAAGCTTTGTACATTTACTGGGAATATCCGGTGGGATAGGTTGTGCGAGAGTATGCTCGGGGGTGAAAGAGAGTAGGGGGAGTAATCCCCCTACCAACTCGATTTTTATAAATGCTAACTCTGTTTTTTATTTGTTTGTGTTGCTCGAGTTTTGATTTTCTATCATCCATCCTGGATATTCGGGTGTAAGCTTGCTTACTTCATTCAGTTGCGCCATTTCTTCTTCGCTTAATTGAACATCGGTTGCTTTCAGGTTGTCTGTCAGTTGGTCGGTGTTTTTGGCTCCAATGATAATCGAGGTAACTACGGGTTGATGCAGCAGCCAGGCTAATGCAATTTGCGCAACCGTGACGCCTTTCTTCTGAGCAATGGTTTGCATTACTTCAATGATGTCAAAAGTTTTTTCTTTGTTTACGGGAGGAAAATCGTAATTAACACGGCGTCCTTCTTCTGTTTTAATATGTCTGCCGTATTTTCCGCTCAGCAAGCCACCGGCCAGAGGACTCCACACCATTAATCCGAGTTTCTGATCGAGCAACAGGGGTACGATTTCCCGTTCAAGATCTCTGGCTCCCACAGTATAATAGGCTTGCAAAGATACAAATTTAGACCAATGTTCCTGCATGGAAATGCCCAAAGATTTCATAAGTTGCCAGGCTGCGAGGTTGCTGCATCCGATATAACGAACCTTTCCGCTTTGTACTAAACTGTCCAAAGCGCTGAGGGTTTCTTCGAAAGGGGTGGTCTTATCAAAACCATGAATCTGATATAAGTCAATATAATCCATGTTAAGGCGTTTCAAACTCTCATCGGCCTGTTGCAAAATGTGTTTCCGGCTTAATCCTACCTGATTGACGCCTTCGCCCATTTTACCTCTGACCTTGGTGGCTATTACCAGATCATCCCGTTTTAAGCCCAGTTGACGAATTGCTTCACCTGTCATTTGTTCACTTAATCCTTCGCTGTAAATATTTGCCGTGTCGATGAAATTGATACCCGCATCAACCGACTGCTTTATGATTCCGTTTACAGTTTGCTGAGGTAAGGCGCCGATTGCCGTCCACATGCCTTTACCTCCGAAAGTCATGGTTCCCAGACATAATTCCGACACTTTCAATCCTGTGTTTCCTAATGATTTGTACTTCATAATTTGTAATTTGTAATTTTTAATTGATAGATGTCAAGTTTCATAAGGTTGTTTATGAAAACCTGCGTTGATAATTTTCAAAGGTAAAACTTTATTTTTAAATTCATCTGTTTTTTATAAAAATATTTACTTTCAGTGATTTTATGTCATCATTCGGCAATGCTCAAGTGAATTTGGCATTGCACTCATTCCTAACATAATTCAGGATTAATTTCAACCCATTTTACAATGTATCCCTTCCGCCATCCCCATCTTTTGTTGTTGAAATAGTGCCATTATCTTTGTAGGGAAAAAAAACAAAGAAGTTTATGAGATCAAAAATGAAGTACAGGGCAGAGTATTGCCGGATAGTAGAAGATTGGCGTAAGAGTGGT
>DIFH01000071.1 GCA_002427615.1 Paludibacter sp. UBA5753 | reverse complement strand
GAAGGGACTTAATATGAATAACCGTCCCGACGCATCGGGACGGACAAGAATAGTACAAAGGAATAGAGCCCTGCAAGGGTTCAATATCACTATATTATGATATTGTTCAGCCCACTTCGGGGCTGGGGTTCTTGGTTATTCAACATCCCCCAGTATCGCTACGCTCACTGGGGGTTATTCACATTTAGCCACTCCGTGGCATAAAATAGTTTTTCAGCAGACCCTATGTAAATCAAATCATTCGTTGAGTATCAATTAATCAGATAAAACGGATAATCATTTCAGTAATAAACGAAAAATCGCTTCGAGTTAAGAAAAGATTAACTTTTCGGAATACACTCAAACTTCACATTCCCGATATTCCCGTTCGCGATTTTATTTATACCCGTAAAACGACCAAACGACGACCTTCCGTCGTTAAAAAAGTCAAAATATATTTCAACTGCTCAACTTCTTTACCATAAACTTTCTGACAAAAGGTTGAATTATAAGATATATGAATTCCGGTTTGTCTTATAAAAATTTTTTGAATTTGTAATTATTTAAACTAAACAGTTGAATTTTTGTTTAATATCATACAAATCAAAATTTTTATTTAAAATGAATTCAAATAAAATAATTCCAAAAGATATTGAAGAGCTTGAGAATGAGGAATGGTTTTACTCGCTTGACTATGTTTTACAACAATGGGGCCCTGATCGTGTAGTCGAATTGCTTCGACAGTTGCAGGTACGCGCCCACAAGGCAGGGGTTGAGTTGCCTTTTACAGCCAACACACCTTATATTAACACGATTTCGCGAGCCAAACAACCTCCCTATCCCGGCAATCGTGAAATTGAACGTTTGATAAAAAGTGTAATCCGCTGGAACGCCATGGCCATGGTTGTGAAAGCAAATAAAAATGAAAATGGTATCGGAGGACATATTTCTACTTATGCCTCGGTGGCTACCTTGCTCGAAGTAGCATTTAATCATTTTTTTAAAGGGAAAGGCGAAGGGCATGATGGCGATTTAATTTATTTCCAGGGACATGCTGCTCCGGGTATTTATGCGCGCGCTTTTCTCGAAGGCCGCCTTACAGCCGAACAATTGGAAAATTATCGTCGCGAATTAGATCCCCGTGGCGGACTTTCGTCGTATCCACATCCCTGGTTAATGCCTAATTTCTGGGAATTCCCGACTGTTTCGATGGGTTTAGGTCCCATTATGTCAATTTATCAGGCACGTTTCAACCGCTATCTCGAAGACCGCGGGTTGAAAGTTACTTCACATCAAAAAGTATGGGCTTTCCTAGGCGATGGTGAAACGGATGAACCGGAGGCTTTGGGTGCAATTACCTTAGCAGCGCGTGAAAAATTAGACAACCTGATATTTGTAATCAACTGTAATTTACAACGTCTCGATGGACCGGTACGTGGAAACGGAAAAATTGTGCAGGAGCTGGAAGCTGTTTTCAGAGGAGCCGGATGGAATGTGATTAAAGTGCTGTGGGGTGGTGAATGGGATGAAATGATTGAAAACGACAATAAGGGGAAACTCGTTAAACGTATGGCTGAAGTGGTCGACGGTCAGTCGCAGAAGTTCTCCATTGCTTCGGGCGATTATGTCCGTAAAGAGTTTTTCGGAACCGATCCCGAGTTGCTCGAGATGGTGAGCCACTTATCCGACGAACAAATAAGGAAGATGAAACGTGGCGGTCACGATCCAGAAAAAGTTTTTGCCGCCTACAATGCGGCCGTTCATCACAAAGGCCAGCCTACCGTTATCCTTGCCAATACGATAAAAGGTTATGGTTTGGGTGAAAGCGGCGAAGGTAAAAATATTACCCATCAACAGAAAAAACTCAACGAAGATGAATTGAAAGAATTCAGAACGCGATTTGGAATTCCCATTTCGGACGATGATGTTGCAAAAGCGCCATTCTATAAACTTCCTGAAGATTCTCCCGAGATGCAATATTTAAAAAAACGAAGGGAAGAACTGGGTGGTTATGTGCCCGAACGCAGAGTGGATATACGTCCGATTAAAACCCCGCCGGAAGAAGTTTTCAGTGAATTTTACTTAGGTTCGGAAGGAAGGGAACTTTCAACAACCATGGCTTTTGTTAAAATACTAACCAAGCTTTTAAAAGACAAAGAAATCGGAAAACTGATTGTGCCGATTGTGCCTGACGAAGCCCGTACTTTTGGTATGGAAGCGTTATTCCGCCAATTAGGAATTTATTCGCATGTAGGCCAGCTATATGAACCTGTTGATAAAGAGCTTTTATTATATTATAAAGAAGCTCAAAACGGTCAGATTCTTGAAGAAGGTATCACCGAAGCCGGAGCTATGTCATCGTTTATCGGTGCGGGAACAGCCTATGCAACCCATGGGTTGAACATGATGCCTTTCTTTGTTTATTATTCGATGTTTGGTTTCCAGCGTATCGGTGATTTGGTTTGGGCTGCCGCCGATATGGCTGCCAAAGGTTTTTTGGTAGGAGGAACTGCCGGACGTACTACGCTTGCCGGAGAAGGTTTACAACATCAGGATGGCAACAGTCATCTACTGGCATATCCTGTACCCAATCTGGTAACTTACGATCCTGCTTTCGCTTATGAACTGGCGGTGATTATCCGCGATGGCATCCGTCGTATGTACGAAGAGCAGGAAAAGGTGTTTTACTATATCACCATTATGAATGAGAATTACGCTATGCCGGCAATGCCCGAAGGTGTGAAAGAAGGGATTCTCAAGGGAATGTACCGTTTCAAAAGCGGAAACAATAATTCATCCGGACTTGTAGCCAACCTGCTTGGTAGCGGAACCATTATGAACGAAGCGTTGAAAGCCGCAGAAATTCTTGAAGAAAAGTATGGCATTTCGGCTAATGTTTACAGTGTAACAAGCTATAAAGAATTAAGACGCGAAGCCTTGGATGTGGAAAGGCACAACCTGCTTCATCCCGATAAAGAAAAAATCCCTTATGTTTCAACAGTGATTGATAATCAGGGGGTGATTGTGGCTGCTTCGGATTATGTAAAAACATTGCCCGACTCAATTGCCAAATGGCTTCCTAACAAATTACATTCATTAGGAACTGATGGTTTCGGCCGCAGCGAAGGACGCACCGGATTGCGCGACTTTTTCGAAGTGGATGCCAAACATATTGTTGTTGCCGCTTTGTATGCCTTGTATAAAGATGGAAAATACAAACTGGCCGATTTGAAAAAAGCCATGAAAGAACAAAATATTAATGTTGATAAGTTGAACCCAATGATTTCTTAATTGAGATATTATTGAATGCAAATAAACATAAATCTAAATTTATGACTTATTCTTTTATGTAAGTATTTGTATATATGACTTATAAATGTATTATTTGCGAAGATTTGCGTTTATTCGCCTCCTGCAATTAATAAAATAAAAATTCGACAAATGAAAGATTTTAAAATACCCGAATTAGGTGAAAATATCAGTTCAGCCACTGTGGTCAAGGTTTTGGTGAAAGCAGGTGATACAATTGAGCTCGATCAACCTGTTTTGGAACTCGAAACGGACAAGGCAACCATTGAAGTACCTTCGGATGTTAGTGGTAAAATAATTGAAATAAAAATAAAAGATGGTGATGTCGTTACCATCGGACAAGTAATCTTCAGTGTGGAATTTACTGAAGTTATTGCTCAAAACGCAGTTTCAACTTTGGAGGAAACAACTCCGATTATTGAACCAGTTGCCCAGCTAAACGCTGGTTCGGTTGATGTTCCGCAAAAAATAGCCACCGTGCCGACTGAACAGGAATTTTTACTCCCTGAATTAGGCGAAAATATTACCACTGCAACCATAATTAAAATACTCGTCGCAGTGGGCGATACTGTTGAAATTGACCAATCAGTGCTAGAACTCGAAACCGAGAAAGCTACCATCGAAGTTCCTTCGACTGTTACCGGAAAAGTTACAGAAGTATTAGTAAATGAAGGCGATGTAATTCCTGTTGGTGCGCTTGTTTTTAAAGTAAGCGCCAATGTTGAAGCGCAGGTTCAGGTTTCCGCTGCATTACAAACTACGGCGACTGTTGTACAAACGCCTACAATTACCGAAGAAAAAGTTGAAACATTTACTCCGGTAAATAATACCCCTGCAGAAGCTCCAAAAGTTATTTTAGTTGAAAACCAGCCACCTATACTTTTAAATGCTGCACCTGCGGCGCCATCAGTCCGCCGTCTGGCACGCGAAATAGGGGTGGATGTAAATCAGGTGAAGGGCTCAGGCCCTGATGGACGCATCCTGCTCGACGATGTGAAAGCGTACAGCAAAGCGCTACATCAGCAACAGGGCGAAATGCAGCATATCAGGGTGGAACAACATCAGGAACCGCTGCCCGATTTCACAAAATTTGGCGAAGTTGAGTCGCAAGCCATGTCGAATATCCGTTACAAAACGGCTGAACATTTGAGTTATGCATGGCATACCATTCCGCACGTAACCCAATTCGATAAAGCCGACATTACGCAATTGGAGGAATTCAGGAAAAGTTATGCAAAAACGGCTGAAAAATTTGGCGTGAAACTGACGGTTACAGCTATTCTGGTGAAAATAATCAGTTCGGCATTGAAAGCATTCCCTCAGTTTAATGCCAGCGTAGATATGCAGAAAAAAGAAATTATTTATAAAAAATATTTTAATATCGGTATAGCAGTCGATACGGAATTTGGTCTGATAGTTCCCGTGATTAAAAATGCAGACAAGATGAATGTGATAGAAATATCGAAAGAAATCAACAGCTTAGCCGAAAAAGCACGTACTAAAAAAACAAGTATTGCAGATTTGCAGGGCGGATGTTTTACCATTACGAATCTGGGTGGTATTGGCGGAACAGCCTTTACTCCGATTATCAATGCTCCCGAAGTAGCCATTCTGGGTATTTCCAGAGGGAACATGGAGCCGGTGTATATCAATGGTAAATTTGAACCAAGAATGATGCTTCCATTATCACTTTCGTACGACCATCGGGTGATTGATGGCGCCGACGGTATTCGTTTCCTGCGTTGGGTGATTGATGCCATGGAAAATCCAATGAAATTAATTATTGAAGGCTAAAACCTCTCTCCCCGATCTTCTCTGGAGAAGAGGGAGAATGCAAAACATTTAAATGAAACAATTTATGGAAAATTCAAATAATAAATCCCCAATATTTCCCCCTCAGGGTGGGAGGCTTGTTGTAATAGGAGGAGGCCCCGGGGGATATGCAGCGGCTTTCTATGCAGCCGATTTGGGCATGAATGTAACTTTGGTGGATTTGGAAAAAAATCCCGGTGGCGTATGTTTGTATCGAGGGTGCATTCCTTCGAAGGCGTTGCTGCATGTTGCCAAATTGATTAATGAAGCCAAGGAAGCCAAAGAATGGGGGGTCGATTTTGGCGAGCCTCAAATTGATATAGATAAACTCCGCGATTTTAAAAACAAAGTGGTGAATAAGCTCACCGGTGGTTTGGGTATTTTGAGTAAACAACGTAAAATAAATTTCGTACAGGGAAGGGCAAAATTTACTTCTTCAGGTACAATTGAAGTGAGCAAAAGCGATGGCTCGACAGAGCAAATCAGTTTCGATAAAGCCATTATTGCCACCGGCTCGGTGATTGCCACCATTCCTGCTTTGCAAATTGATAGTCCGCGATTGCTGAATTCGACAACAGCGCTCGATTTGCCGGCGATTCCCAAATCATTATTGGTAGTGGGTGGAGGTTATATTGGTCTTGAATTGGGTTCGGTATATGCAGCTTTAGGAACAAAGGTTTCAGTGGTCGAGTTTATGGACAGGTTGCTGCCGGGAGCCGATCAGGATTTGGTGTCGCACTTGCAAAAACGAATTTCAACTTCGTTCGACAAAATCATGCTTCAGTCAAAAGTAATAGAAATTAAAGAAGTGGCTGATGGATTGACGGTGAAAATTGAAAACAAAGAGAAACAAATAGAAGAACAACATTACGATTATGTGTTAATGTCCATCGGACGCAAACCTCAAACTGCGGGTTTGGGACTTGAAAATACTAAAGTGCAGGTGAACGAGCGCGGTTGGATTATTGCTGATAATACACTGAAAACCAATGATGATAATATTTATGCCATTGGCGATATTGTAGGAGAACCCATGTTGGCACACAAAGCTTCCCACGAAGGACGTGTGGCGGTCGATGCCATTTCGGGTAAAAAAGTAGCTTTCGAACCGCTGGCTATTCCGGCAGTGGTATTTACCGATCCCGAAATTGCCTGGGCAGGAATTACCGAAAATCAGGCGAATGCAAAAGGCATCAAATTCGAATTAGCCAAGTTCCCCTGGGCGGCAAGCGGTAGAGCGACCACGTTGGACAGAAGCGATGGATTAACTAAATTAATTATTGATCCCGGAACTGAACGGATTCTTGGCATCGGCATTTGCGGACCAGGTGCAGGCGAACTGATAGCTGAAGGTGTATTGGCTATCGAAATGGGAGCGACGGTCAAAGACCTGGCGCTTACCATTCATCCTCACCCCACTTTGTCGGAAACGGTTATGGAAGCTGCGGAACTCTTTTACGGGCATTCATCACATATTTACAAACCGGTGAAACATTAAAGTAGGGTGCTAATTAGTGCTTGAAAGAAAACTCGGTGTTTGAAAAGAAAACGTCAAGGTCAATACTCACGAAACATCAAAAACTACTCATCCCACCAAGTCGGGATGAGTAGTTTTTGATGTAAGTGCAACGCAGAGATTGACGTTTTCTTGCAAATACTATATAAGCCTGCCGATATTGTTTCACCGGCTATATTATAGGCTCCACTGTGCCCGGTAATACCATGAAAGATCAAAACGGCAATATCTTTTTTTTGATAGTATAATACTGTCAGTGTTCCATCTCCATAAAAAAAGAACTTGCCCATCAGTTGCAGTAAACTGTTCATGTGCTTCTTTGAAGTTATGCCTCAAATCAACAACTTCTCCAGGCGAAATCCTAACATGATTTGTCTTTGATTTATTAAGTATAAACGCCAATATCAACCCACAAATAAAAATTACTAAAAATAAGAAAATAACAGTCTACAGGACTTTTTTTAATATTTTCTTCATATCAATGCTTTTAGTTTATTTAAGGACACCTCTACACACCATTTTTTGGTGTCGTTGTTCATTCCAAATATACTGTCTGTGTTTTTAAAAACCTAATTTTACTCCCCTGTTTTTTATTTATTGAGGTTTCGCAAAATTCATCCATGTTAGTCAGCAAGTAATTATTCCTGATTATGTTGCATACCCCTGGAGTATTTGTACTGCCAGTTACGATATTTGATCATTGCAAAGCTGTTTTGACAGGAACTTTCTCGGTGAACACGATAAACTGATACTTGAAATAATCTTGTAGTGATTTATAAACTGATTTGTAACATATAAGCTATAATTCTAAACCGATTTGTAACATATAAGCTATAAGTTTGCACAATAATAAATGAGTCCACTGTATAAAGTCAAAAACATTACTTTTTAATACTTTTTGTTTCTATAATACACTGAATTTCAATTATAACTTTTTGAACTTTTAACCTTTTATCGTATAAAATGGATTCATTACAGTGGACTCACAAATAAAAAACTTATGAAAAATCTACGATTATTTTTTAATGATGCTGAACTTTTGACGGATATGGCAAGTCTCAGTAATTCTAAAGTATTAAACCGGTCAAAGCAGTTAAAGGTCAGGCGGAGAGAACAATCTAATGGAGAAAAACGGCTAATGACCTGTACTTAAGGGCTGTCTCAAGGGTAAGACAACCGATTGAATCGTTGTTTAAACGGATCATTGAGAAAATAGATATTCAAAGGACGTCTAAAGTGCGATCTTCCAATAATCAATCAATTCCTAAAATCGGCACGAAATATAATTATTAACATAAAAATAAAAAATAAAAACTATGACTCGATTAAAGTTTAATTTCATTATCTTAGTAGGACTCTTCAGTATACTGTGTTCCCCGAACATGTACGCTCAATCTAACGGAAAAATTGTAGGTAAAATAATTGAAGAGACATCCGGAACCCCTCTTATCGGCGCCAATGTTATACTGCTGAATACTTCGCAGGGCGCTTCGGCAGAATTACAGGGCAACTATACCATTTCGGGGGTAGAGCCTGGAAAATATCAGATCAGCGCTTCGTACCTGGGATATGAGGAAGAAGTTTTGGAGATAACCGTTCAGGCCAACCAGGTTACGGTTGTTGACTTCTCTTTAAAGGAATCTGCAAAAGAACTGAGCGGTGTCTCTGTTTACGGTCAGCTAACACGCGGACAGGCAAAAGCGCTGAACGAGCAAAAGAATGCGCCAAACATAAAAAATGTCGTTTCCTCCGATCAGTTCCTGCTTTTTCCTGACAGAAATGCAGCGGAAACAGTTGCCCGGATACCGGGTATATCCATTACGTACGACCAGGGAGAAGGCGAACTGGTACAGATCAGGGGTCTTGCTCCCCAGTACAATTCCCTTACCGTAAACGGGCAACGCATTCCTGCACCGGATCCCGACCTGGGAAGATCTGTGGGATTGGACCTGCTTAACCAGGATCTGATGGAAAACATTGTGGTGACAAAAGCCCTGACTCCGGATATTGATGGCGATGCCATTGGAGGCAACGTCAACTTTCAGATGAAACAGGCCCCCGATGAAGGGATTTTTGTTATCGATGCCGCCGGTGGATACAATGCACAGCATTCCTATTTTGATGAATACGGCAAAGACATCGCTAAACTGTCGGGCTATGCAGGGCAACGTTTTTTTGATAAAAAACTCGGAGTCCTGTTTGCTGCAAGTTATTATAAGACCAATCGCGGTTCGTTGTTAAAAGAACTGGAATACGATGATATCATGACCGGCCATATTTTTGCCCAGCATTCCAACGATTATGACGTATTAAGGGAACGGACAGGGTTTAACCTGAACACGGAATTTAAATTTAATCAGTTCAACAGAATCTACCTGAATATGAATCATAACCGCTATTTCGACAAGGAAATCAGACGTCTGGACGAATGGATCATCGATGATGAAACGGAAACCAAAGAAACCAGAAACAGGGTCGAAGATCAGTTTCTCACGAATGCCATGTTTGGTGGAAATCACAATTTCAATGGGATAAAACTTGATTACACCGCTAGCTGGATTAAAGCCAAAGAAGATATGCCTGCAAGAACCTATTTCAGGTTCCAAAGGGATTTTGATTTCTCCGGTTATACGAACGAAGAAATTAAAGAGTTTGCACCGAACACACGGTTTAATGATCAGGTAGATATACTTACGCTAAACCGTATCCGCGTCGACGATAACCTGAAGGAAGATGAGGATATATCGGGAATGTTCAATGTTGAAATTCCGTATTTTTTGACAGGTGAGAAAAGCACCATTAAGTTCGGAGGAAAATATACGGACAAAAGTGCGGAATATACAGCCCGCAGGCTCCAGTTGAGAAATTTTCCGGAAACACATACGGTTGGTGAAGGAGAATTCGGCTTTACGGATGTTATCGTCGATCCCGACGATACGGGGTATCTGGGAGCAGGAAAGGCAGAGTACCTTGATCAGTCGGACGATAATTACAATGCAAACGAAATCGTGCTGGCCGCCTATGGCATGACAACCTTAAACCTGACTGACAAGTTTACGATACTGGCGGGGTTGCGTTATGAAAATACGCAAAACAAATACAAGACACTGGCCACCACATCCGCCAATCACGAGCAATCAGATGCCAGTTACTCAAATTTATTACCATCTGCCCATCTTACTTACCGGCTTAATGACAAGATGAACCTTCGGTTTGCCTACTCATCAGGTATTGCCCGTCCAGACTATGTAGCATTGGTCCCTTATGAGTTCAGGGACGACGATGCCAGGGAAATCAGCCAGGGAAATCCTGACCTCAAACCAACGACTTCCAACAACCTGGACCTCATGTTCGAAAGCTATACCTCATCCCTGGTGCTTTTCAGCGCGGGGATTTATTATAAAAAAATGGCTGATATTATCCTGAATTCAACCCATACCGAAACATTGCCGTATGAAGGAGGATCACAGGTCTACGAGATAACCATGCCGGTTAACGGCGATGATGATGCTACAGTTTATGGTTTTGAACTTGCCCTGAATCAGCGACTTAATTTTCTCAACGTGCCTTTCCTGAATTATTTCAGCATTTATGCCAATTATACCTATACAAAAGCTGAATTAATCGAGTAGGTAGGGGGATTACT
>DIFH01000009.1:20332-25070 GCA_002427615.1 Paludibacter sp. UBA5753 | reverse complement strand
CATTATGCAATAACCCTCTTTTTTTTAGCTTTGTGTTTAGTGTTTGATAAGGAAACGCTGAGGTCAAGGCCCGCGAAACAGCAAAGACACGGAGTCCCTCCAAGACGTGATGAGTAGTTTTTGCTGCGAGTGCAAAGCAGAGATTGGCGTTTTCTTGCAAACGCTACGTAACGTTATTCCTGTGCGCGATACAATAGGCAAGTCTGTTTTTACGGCACAAAAAAAGCCGGTCTGAAAATGACAGGCTTTCTTAGATATATTTTGAAGGATCAATTAAATCAATTCTTTCTGACTGTTTTCAAAACCTTTTCGTCCACTACTACGGCATATTTGGCACGAAGCGCTGCTATCCATTCTTTTTCGAGGAATTCCTGGTAATCGGCAGTTACCAACCCGCGGACATCGGTGTAATCTTCCGGACTGTTCTTCAGGTTCTTTCCCACAACAAAAACGTAAGGATATTCTTCAGAAGGAATAAACTCGGCTTTCTTTATTTTAAATCCGTATTTATCAATGGCTTTGTTGTCGCCAGGGACGAAAATTCCCTTTTCTATTTTTACATATTGAATGCTGTCGTTCAAGCGGGTACGAAGGTATTTGTCTATTGAATCAGGCTGTATTTTTTTAACAATGGCTTTCGCAGCTTTGAAAGTAGCTTTGTCCTTACACGAAATTACGCGACCTTTGTAATGCGGTTTTTCCCAATTATAATCGGCTTTGTGTGCGTTAAAGTATTTGGCTAATCCTTCCGTGTCTCTCGACGCTTTTTCCCAAACTTCTTTATTGCTTACTTCGAACAAAAGGATACCATCGTGATATTCCTGCATCAAAAAGCGGAAATCATCATATTTTTTTTCTAACTGGCTATCTTCATAAGCCAGAATTTCTTTTTCTACAAAAGCATTCAACTTTTCGTTAATAATTTCGGAAGCAATACTTTTTTCAGAATAATTGTTATTTTTTAAATAGGAAGCAAAATCAGCCTGTGAATATTCTTTGCCGGCAAAGGCAAACAGTGGTTTATCCAGCTTAGCGATTTCTATCTGGAATATTGAATCTGCCAAAGTTTTTTGGTCGAGTAGTTTCGCAAATTCGTTTACATTTTCGGTGTTGACCCTGTAATTGTAATCGGCACGCAACTTGGCCACAAAAGCCTGTTGACCGAGATTAGCTCGTTCGTCGCGTTTTACTTTGCGTTCTATGTCGGCTTTCATACTTTCGTAAGGAGAAATCCCCTTTTTATCAAGCAATTTGATGATGTGCCAGCCATAAGCCGATTGAACGGGAGCGCTCACGTCGCCTATATTTTTCAAGGCAAAAGCTGCATTTTCAAATTCTGGAACCATGCGACCGGTTCCAAACCAGGGTAATTCGCCGTTGCGAGTGGCCGAACCGCGGTCTTCGGAAAATGCAGTGGCTAATTTTCCAAAATCATCGCCTGCCAATACCCGTTGATACAGAGAATCGATTAATTCTTTTGCCTTTTTGTTTTTTAAATCATCTCCCTGGGTGGTAAATCGCATGATGTGTGCTACAAGTATTTCTCCCAAGGTGTTACGCCGTCCGTGAACTTTAATGATATGGTAGCCGAAAGCTGTGCGCACAGGTTCGGAAATTGACCCAACCGCTGTTTTATACGCCACTGTCTCAAATGGATAAACAGTGCGGAAGGCCGAAATCCAACCAATATATCCGCCGTTTTCTTCCGCCGATTGATCTTCCGAAGTTTCTTTTGCCACTTTGGAAAAGTCCTCTTTTGCCAGCCGTTTTGCTATGGATTTGATTTTATTCCAGGCAGCCAGGGTGTCGGAAGGGCTCGCTGTTTGTGGAATACGGATAAGAATATGACTTACTTCAACATCTTCTTTCATCCTGTCGTATGCTTCCTGTAAAATCTGCTCTTCCACTTTTGAATCGGTAAGATAAGGTTTTGTAAGCTGTGCGCGATAGCCTGCCAGTTCATTGATAAACGATTGGGTGGTGTCTATTCCCTGAGCTTTAGCCTCTTCAACTTTGAGCTTAAAATTGACAAACAAGTCAACATACTCTTCAAGCGTTTTTTTGTCCAGCGAGTTGTTTGAATTGTTTTTGTTGTAAATATACTCAAATTCCGATTTTAGCACAGGTTTGCCATTGATCGTCATTAATATGGGATCGTTGGTTTGAGCAAACAGGATACCGGAAAAAACAAGTAAAGTGAACGAAATGAATTGTGATTTCATAAATATAGTCTGATTGTTTTTTTTTATTTGTATAAATTACATGAGGATGTATTAACGTTCAAAAATACAATTATGTTATATAAATCGTGCTATTTTTTAAGTTTTTTTATTCTCCGCGGCTATAATTTGGCGCTTCACTCGTTATTGCCACATCGTGCGGATGACTTTCGGTAACTCCTGCATTCGTAATGCGTGTGAATTTTGCATGATGTAACTCGCCGATTGTATGAGCTCCACAATATCCCATGCCTGCGCGTAATCCGCCAACCATCTGATAAACCACTTCGAATAATGTTCCTTTGAATGGTACGCGGGCTGCAATTCCTTCCGGGACTAATTTTTTCACATCAATTTCGGCATCCTGAAAATAACGGTCTTTTGACCCTTTTTCCATGGCTTCGAGCGAACCCATACCGCGATACGACTTAAATTTGCGTCCGTTGAAAATAATTGTTTCTCCCGGCGATTCTTCAACTCCTGCCAGCAATGAACCGGCCATGATGGTATAAGCTCCGGCTGCGAGCGCTTTCACTATATCGCCCGAATAGCGGATTCCACCATCGGCAATTACAGGCACATCCGTTCCTTTTAAGGCTTTTGCCACTTCGTATATGGCAGAAAGTTGAGGTATTCCCACTCCGGCAATTACCCGTGTTGTACAAATTGAACCCGGACCGATTCCGACTTTCACGGCATCGGCTCCTGCTTCGGCCAAAGCCAACGCAGCTTCGCTGGTGGCAATATTTCCTACGATGATATCAATATTCGAATACCGTTTCTTGGCTTCTCTCAATGTTTCGATAACGCCTTTTGAATGTCCGTGAGCCGTATCGATTACAATGGCATCAACTCCGGCTTCGACCAGCGCATCGATGCGGTCAAAAACATCGGCGGTCACGCCCACGCCTGCCGCAACGCGTAAACGTCCTTGTGCATCTTTCGATGCCATGGGTTTGTCTTTGGCTTTGGTAATATCTTTGTAAGTGAGCAATCCGACTAATTTGTTGTCGTTATCGACTACCGGCAGTTTTTCAATTTTATATTGTTGCAAAATATCGGCAGCAGCTTCCAAATCGGTCGAACGTGAAGTCGTAACCAGATTTTCCTTGGTCATAACATCATCTATCGTTGCATTCATATCGCGCTGGAAACGCAGATCGCGATTGGTAACTATGCCAACCAGATGGTTGTTTTCGTCGACCACGGGAATTCCGCCGATTTTGTATTCGGACATCAAAGCCAATGCATCGCCTACTGTTGCTCCCTGGCGGATGGTTACGGGATTCGAGATCATGCCATTTTCGGCGCGTTTTACAATTTCAACCTGTTTAGCCTGGTCGGCTATCGGCATGTTTTTGTGAATTACGCCTATACCGCCTTCGCGTGCAATAGCAATGGCCATTTTGGCTTCGGTTACTGTATCCATAGCAGCAGATACAATGGGAACTTTCAACTCAATTCGTCGTGAAAAACGGGTGGAGAGATCGACATTACGTGGAAGTACATCCGAATAGGCGGGAATGAGTAAAACATCGTCGAATGTTAATCCTTCGATTTGGACTCTTTCAGCAATAAATGACATAGAATTTATTTTTTAAATGTTTAAATTTCAGCAGGAAATGATAAGATTGTACTATGAAAAATTATTGCCTGCAAATATACGCATTTTTTGTGACAAGGGAAAGCGACTTTCGTGAAAAGTTACAACTGGTTTCGGACGTTTTGTTTTTTCGGAAAAACTTTCTGACAATAGATAGTTAGAGGTGTTATAAATGCAGATGAGTGTCTTGTTTTACTCAATATCTTTTCACAACTCCAGTAATCCTTCGGGCAGCCGGACTAAAATTCGTTTGTTATCGTGGTCAATCTCCCGTATATAATCATCGCCTATGGGAATAAGTAGTTCATCGTCGCTGCCGTTATTGATGACGAAAAGAGCATTTTCGGTAGTTTGATCCACTTCTGTAATCAGTCCCAGTTCTCCTTTTATTTCGTCCACCAGATGGAAGCCCACAAAATAATTCAACTCTATCTCGGCATCTTCTACTTTGTCGAGATATTTCTTTTGGACAAAAAGTGTAAGTCCCGAGAAAACTTTTGCCTGTTCGTCCGAATCCACTCCCTCGAATTTAATCAATCCGGTTGATTCGGATTTAAAGCGATACTCCTCGATAAAAAAAGGAACAAGAATGCCTTGAATTTCGATAATCAGGAACTCAATATTTTCGGTATCGAAAACATCCGATGTAAAGTTGAATGACAGTTCGCCATTCACACCATGGGGTTTTATAACCTCGCCTATCGGAAATACTTCATCTTTTAAAATCATAAATACGCTTCATCGGGAATTATCTGAGTTGACTCATTAACGGCAAAAGTACAAAAAAAATAGTTTGAAACGAAAAAAATAGTAACTACTCAGCACCCTTTATTTTTATAACCTTGTGATTTTCAGTTCGACAAAGTCGAACTGAAAATCACAAGGAGGGGTGATTGTTTCATTATCCCCCAGTTGC
>DIFH01000009.1:0-20277 GCA_002427615.1 Paludibacter sp. UBA5753 | reverse complement strand
TAGGGTGCTGAGTAGTTACAAAAAATATCATTCTCATCAGATTGTCAATAAATATATTCATTTATGTCAAAAATTACACAAGCACTTTTTAAAATTGATTTATCTTTCCTCTATAAATCCCGGATAGACTAAACATATTATTTTCAAATTCAAAAAAAAACCAAAGAAACAGGGAATAAATCAGAATTAGGAACAAAAAGAGCTACTGCGATATGTCATATATCGCAACACATACTAATTAGTGTTTGCAAGAAAACGCCAATCTCTGCGTTGCACTCGCAGCAAAAACTACTCATCACGTCTTGGAGGGACTCCGTGTCTTTGCTGTTTCGCGGGCCTTGACCTCAGCGTTTCCTTATCAAACACTAAACACAAAGCTAAAAAAAAGAGGGTTATTGCATAATGGCTCTTTCGGGTTTAATGCTTATCTTCTGATGTTTTACCATTGAAGCATTTGTTCCGAATTTATAAGTCAGGTTGTAGGTTTCTTCACCCAGATTGAATTCTTTTGTATGAATAACCAATCCGATCGAGCCATTTGGACTGGTTTGTAATGATCTCAGGTTGAATGAGACAATCCCCCAACGGAAGTAATTCGGATAATCGCCGTTATCATTGTGCCTGAACTCAAGATGTACTTTCCCGTCGGTATAGGTTTTCGAAGTATCCGATACCAAATTGATAAAATGAGTTTTGTTATAACCGGGGTATTCAAACTCAACGTTTAAATAATCACTGCCGATCCACATATCCCGGATACTGATATAATCGTTGCCGATACTATCCTGGGTTGCGGGCGTAATATTGAAAATTCCTTTGGTAAGAACTTCGTAAGCATCGTTTAACCTTACATCGAACCCGTGAGTGCTGCTTGCTGGCCGTTCAGCCAGGATAGTGTAGTTGGCTATTATGCGCTGGCCGTCTTTGGGTCTGTAGTATTTTAGCTCTGATGCTGCCGTCCACATACGTTCGCCATCATCTAAGGTAAAATAAAAGTTCGTTGCCTGGTTGGGATTTTCGACAGTGGCAATATCAATCATGTAATCGTCGAGCGAACACTGGTCATCGTCGTTGCAGGATGCCAGAAACGGAACAATCAATAAAAATAAAAAGAATCTTTTCATAAGTCTACAAAAATTGAAAGAGTGATACAAATAAATATATACACCCATGATGTAAGAGATGGAAGAAATGTTGCAGGCGTAAATATAAATTTTTCTTAAAAATGCAATATCAAAGGTTGTTGATTCATGAAATAGGGACAATGACGATCAAACTGTCGCAATCAATCTTATTTACCATAACTGTTAAATTCACAGACTCGCCTCGTTGGGAAAAATGATTGATTTTTAGTCGCCGGAATGAATATATTATTCTCCTTTGCCTATTGCATGCAGCTTCGAGATTACTAAAACTCCGTTATGCCTGAAGCGTCGCAACCTGAAGTTTCGCTCCTGCTAAAATGCGGCGGACGCTTGAGCGCTTCTTTTGTGGAAAGAGAGCCTAAGAAATGTTTTAAATATACCTGCCCCAACGGCTAAATATTTTTTTGTATATTTGCACATCGTACCATTTGGGGTGTAATAGGTAAACTTTCGTCATGCAATTTTCCGAAATAATTGGTCAACAAGAAATTAAAAATAGATTTATACGCACGGTAACCGAGCAACGGATACCTCATGCGCAACTTTTACGCGGACCGGAAGGAGTAGGGAAGTTGGCGCTCGCCATTGCGTATGCTCAATATATTTGCTGCGAAAACCGTGGTGAGACCGATTCGTGCGGTGTCTGCCCATCGTGTGTGAAGTACAAAAAGCTGGCTCATCCCGATTTGCATTTCGTGTTTCCGGTGATAAAACCGACGGGAAAAAGTTCGGTAGTGTGCGACGATTTTATTGCCGATTTCAGGGCAATGATTCTTGAAAATCATTATTTCAGTGTTAATGATTGGTACGCCCGCATTTCGGGCGATGCCAAACAGGGCATGATTTATGGCAACGAAAGCCAGGAAATTATACGCAAGCTGAACCTGAAAACTTATGAGTCGGAATACAAGGTAATGATTATCTGGCTACCGGAAAAAATGAATCTGACCTGCGCCAACAAATTATTGAAAATACTGGAAGAACCGCCCGAAAAAACGGTTTTTCTGTTGGTGTCGAACACGCCGGACGAGATAATATCCACCATTTTATCGCGTACCCAGCACGTGAATATTCCCAAACTGACCGATGATGATATTGTGGTGGCATTGCTGAAGGACTCGAACCTGGAAATAACGCAGCACGATGCCTTGAATGTGGCGCGTATTTCAAACGGGAGTTACTTGTCCGCCCTGTCAATTCTGGGAGAAGACGACGAAAATAAACTGAATTTTGAACGATTCGTGATGATCATGCGTTTAGCATGGCAGGTAGGCAACCGCAAAGACCATACATCGCTTAAAACGCTGAAAAAATGGTCGGACGAAATGGCTTTGGCATCGGTTGGGCGCGAGCGCCAGAAAAACTTTTTAGCTTATGCCCAACGTATGACCCGCGAAAATTTTATACTCAATCTGCAACATCCGGAGTTAAATTACCTGACAAGTTACGAGTTCGATTTTTCACGAAAATTTTCCCCCTTCATTCACGAGCGGAATGTGGAGGACTTGATGGCTGAATTTGCATTGGCCGAACGGCATATCGAACAAAATGTGAACGCGAAGATGGTGTTTTTCGATTTGGTGTTGAAATTGATTATGTTACTGAAGAGATGATGGGGTGATAAAATGATTGGATGATTTTCTTTCAAAATTACAAGACTCAATAAATGGTCAATGAACAACTGAAAAAATAAATATATATCGACAGGCTAACTCCTGTCACATAAACTTAAAAAATAATGGATCAAACACTCAATAGCGGCGGATGCTGCATAACTAAAAAAGGATGTAATTGTAACTCGCGTCAAAAACTCAGTGTACACGACTGGTTATCTGATTTGCCCGAGACCATAAAAGATACTGACTTTGTCGAAGTTCAGTTTAAAAACACACGCAAAGGATATTATTTGAACAGCACGAAAATTCCTCTCGAAAAAGGGGATGTTGTGGCGGTGGAATCGTCGCCGGGACATGATGTCGGCGAAGTAACGCTGGTCGGACGTTTGGTTTTACTTCAGATGAAAAAAAACAATTTTAATCCCGAAAAAATGGAGATTAAAAGAGTTTACCGGAAAGTAAAGGAAACTGACCTTGAAAAATACCACGAAGCCAAAGCCAAAGAGCAACAGACTATGATTAAAGCCCGTCAGATTGCCGAAAGCCTGAAGCTGAATATGAAAATAGGAGACGTTGAGTTTCAGGGCGATGGGAACAAGGCAATTTTCTATTATATAGCCGACGAACGGGTTGATTTCCGACAACTGATCAAGGTTTTTGCCGAATCGTTCAGGGTGCGTATCGAGATGAAACAAATCGGAGCGCGCCAGGAAGCAGGTCGTATCGGCGGTATAGGTTCGTGCGGACGCGAATTGTGCTGCTCGGGCTGGATGACTAATTTTAATTCGGTATCGACTACTGCCGCCCGCGTTCAGGATATCTCGCTGAATCCGCAAAAGTTAGCCGGTCAGTGCGGGAAACTGAAATGTTGCATGAATTACGAGTTGGATACCTACGTCGATGCTGCTAAAGATTTTCCATCCAAAGAGTTACAACTCGAAACTACTGACAATACGTATTATTATTTTAAAACGGATGTGTTTAAAGGGTTGATTTCGTACTCCACTTCCCAAAATTTCGGGGCAAACGTGGTAACGATACCGGTTCAAAGGGCAAAAGATATTATTGCCATGAATAAAAAAGGAATAAAACCTGAAATATTAGATGATAGAACGGATGAAAACGAAAATCCTGTGCCCGTTGATTATGAAAATGTTGTAGGTCAGGATAGTTTGACGCGGTTCGACACGCATAAAAAACATTCCGGCAGTAAACCGAACAACAAAAAAAATAATCGTCCGAAACTGAATAAGTCAGGACAGGCAGAAAACAATAACAATCCAAAGCTTATTAAGAAAAATGGACAAGATACCACTACATAAAACCGTTGTGTTTTTTATAGTTTCGATTTCGCTGTTTCTTGTTTCCTGTACAAGCAACGATGTGTATTTTCAATACCGCACAGTTGCTCCCGGAGGATGGAGTAAGGATAGTTTATATGCTTACGACGTCAGCATAACCGACCCAGCTGCAAATTACAATGTGTATGTAAATATCAGGAACAGGGGAGAATATCCGAACCAGAACCTTTGGCTTTTTATCCGTAAAATCATGCCGGACAGTGTGATAAGTAACGACACGATCAATTTTTACCTGGCCGATCAACGCGGGAAATGGTTGGGCTCTGGCGTTGGTTCGGTATTCGAAATGCCCGTGTTGTACCAGCAAAACATTCGTTTTCCTAAGGTTGGAACATATCGTTACGAAATATTTCACGGGATGCGCGACTCTATGCTTCAGGGTATTAACGATGTGGGACTGAGGGTTGAGAAGATAGTGAAATAGCCGGTAATTCGTAGTAGAGATAGTAATATTTAAGATTTTATATTTCGAGGTGGGGAAAAATAAATTAGCAAAATTTGCCGACATGGAGGCTTTTCCCCATGTTTTTCAGGTTTCGGCATATACATTGCGCGAAGGCTTTCGGTTCGATATGAAAGGGAAATGGAATGAGCGGTTCTTTAAAAATAATAACCCCATCGTACTTGAACTGGGTTGTGGAAAAGGGGAATACACGGTAGGACTGGCACAACTTTTTCCCGATAAAAACTTTGTCGGGGTGGACATCAAAGGCGCCCGTTTGTGGACAGGAGCAAAGGATTCGCTCGAGAAAGGGCTACGAAACGTTGCTTTTCTACGGACTAATATTGAAATGATTTATCATTTCTTTGCCGGGAATGAAGTGAGTGAAATCTGGTTGACTTTCCCTGACCCGCAAATGAAAAAAGCGACCAAGCGCCTCACGGCGACTAATTTCATGCAAACGTATCGGCAGTTTGTGAAGCCCGATGGCTTAATTCATTTGAAAACCGACAGCAATTTCATGTTTACCTACACCTGCGAAATGGTTCGGCGTAATCATTTTCAGTTGAACTTTTCCACATCCGATTTATATGCTTCGGATTTGGTTGACCCGATACTCGGTATAAAAACCTATTACGAACAGCAATGGCTCGAACGTGGTTTGACCATAAAATATATTCAGTTTGTAATCGGGTCGCACAATGAACTTTATGAACCTGAACTTGAAATAGAACATGATGCGTATCGGAGTTTTGGACGTAGCCGGCGGCAACATTTGGAATAAACGCCCGGTTCAATCTAAACATTTTGCAGTAAGCGCTGTTATTTATAAACTTTCATCCCGACTTTGGCGGGACAAACTTCAAATTTCCAAATAAAAAAAATAACATGACATTATATCCTCAATTAATACTTGATGCACTTGTACATGTGCGTTATCCGGGAACAGGAAAAGACATTGTATCATCGGGAATGGTGCAGAACAATATCCACATTGATGGAAATAAAGTAACTTTTTCGTTGATTTTCGAAAAACAAAACGATCCGTTTGCCAAATCGGTGGTGAAAGCCGCCGAACAGGCTATATTGACTTATGTGGGCGAAGATATTGACATAAAAGGAAATATTGGCGTTGAAATGAAAGAAGCTCCGAAACCGAAACCTGTCCGGGTTTTACCAGGAGTTAAAAACATTATTGCTGTTTTTTCGGGAAAAGGAGGCGTGGGAAAATCAACGGTTTCATCGAATTTGGCTATTTCATTGGCTGCGCTTGGTTATAAAGTCGGGCTGCTCGATGCCGATATACATGGGCCATCGATGCCCAAAATGTTCGGCGTGGAAGATGCCCGTCCGGTAATGGACGAGATAGATGGCAAACAGGTTTTGATTCCAATCGAAAAATACGGAGTTAAACTGCTGTCAATCGGCTTCTTTGTCGATCCGAACAATGCCCTGGTGTGGCGTGGCAGCATGGCAAGTAACGCGTTAAAGCAATTGATAGTTGATGCCCATTGGGGCGAATTGGATTTTTTCGTAATGGACTTGCCCCCCGGAACAGGTGATATTCAACTTACATTGGTTCAGACTCTGGGCATTACGGGCGCCATTGCTGTTACAACACCGCAGGATGTTGCATTAGCCGATGCCCGTAAAGGAATCAACATGTTCATGGGCGAAAAAGTGAATGTGCCGGTTTTGGGATTGGTGGAAAATATGGCTTGGTTCACCCCGGCCGAATTGCCCGAAAATAAATACTATATTTTTGGGAAAGAAGGCGGCAAACGATTAGCCGAAGAACTTCACGTTCCATTGCTGGCTCAAATTCCGTTGGTACAAAGCATTCGTGAACAGGGAGATGCCGGCCGTCCGGTAGCGGCAGATGAAAATACTATTACCGCCTCAATTTTTAAAGAATTGGCTTTGAAGGTGGTGGAACGGATTGATTACAGAAATCAAAATTTTGAAGCAACTCACATTGTGGAAATAATTAAATAGTGTTTACAAGAAAACTTAGTGTTTGACAAGAACCCCGACAAATATAATTGTATGACTGCTGTCCCATTTTATGGGGCGGATAATATAAAAAATGCCTGTTTTATACCAGGCATTTTTTGCGCATTTTTCGCGGGTAGTTAAAGGAGTTTGTTTTTTTATATTAAAAAATAAGTATCTTTACAGCCGCAATAAATAAATTGAAACCCATTAATTCAATCTGAAGACATGAAGCCAACCATTATTGATTTGTTCAACGAAAGTGTTAAAAAATATGCTGACAATCCCTTTCTTTGGGAAAAAAACGAAAAAGAATTTGTGCCAACCACCTACAAAGAAACGAAGCAACAAGTACATGTATTGGCTGCTGGCTTACTGAAGTTAGAGGTAGAAACGGGCGATAAGATTGCTTTACTTTCGGAAGGGCGAAATGCCTGGATTATCGGGGAACTTGCCATCTTGCACGCAGGAGCGGTGAATGTTCCGCTTTCGATAAAACTCGAAGAAAGTAACGACCTGATATTTCGTTTGATGCATTCCGAAGCAAAATATATAATGGTTTCGGGCGGACAGTTGAAAAAAATAAGGATGATTGCCAATGAACTGCCGGAGATTAAAAATGTCATTATTTTTGATGATCAGGTTGATTACGAGTCTAAAGAAATAACTTTGACTCAATTAATGAATTGGGGGACAGATGCTCTGAGTAAAAGCCAGCATTTAATTACTGACTGTGCCAGCAATATCAAACCGGATGATTTGGCTAATATAAGCTATACATCGGGTACAACTGCCGATCCGAAAGGAATCATGCTGACTCATCGCAATTACACCGCTAACGTGGAACAAGCATTAACTTTAATGACCATCCCGACCACCTACCGTACATTAATAATACTCCCGCTCGACCACTGTTTTGCTCATGTGGCAGGTTTTTACAGTTTTATGGCATCCGGCGCAAGTGTCGGTACCGTACAAACAGGAAAAACGGGGATGGAAACATTGAAGAATATTCCGCTAAATATTAAAGAATTAAAGCCAAATTTATTGTTAAGCGTTCCGGCTTTGGCCAAAAGCTTCCGAAAAAACATTGAAACCGGCATTCGTGCCAAAGGCAGGATAGTAGAAATGTTATTCAAACATGGATTAAAAGTCGCGTATATCTATAACGTCGATGGATGGAACCGTGGGAAAGGGTGGCGCAAGTTTTTAAAACCCGAATATGCCTTTTTTGATAAGATTCTTTTTTCAAAAATTCGTGAAAATTTTGGAGGTCAACTTGATTTCTTCATCGGAGGTGGAGCGTTGCTCGATATTGATTTACAACGGTTTTTTTATGCTATCGGCATTCCTATGTTTCAGGGTTATGGTCTTTCGGAAGCTACGCCTATCATTTCGTCCAACAGCATGAAAAAACACAAATTAGGTTCTTCGGGTTATTTGGTGAAACCTTTGGAACTGAAAATCTGCGATATGGATGGAAACGAATTGCCTAATTTTGAAAAAGGAGAAATCCTGGTTAAAGGCGAAAACGTAATGGCAGGGTATTTTAAAAATGAGAAAGCTACTGCCGAAACCATTCGAAATGGTTGGTTGCACACCGGCGATATGGGTTACGTGGACAATGACGGTTTTCTGTATGTCGTGGGACGTTTCAAGAGCCTGTTGATTTCGAGCGATGGTGAAAAATACAGTCCGGAAGGAATTGAAGAATCCTTGTCCGACAATTCTTATTTTATCGAACAGGTGGTGTTGCACAATAACCAGGATCCGTTTACAACGGCGCTTATTGTACCCAATAAAGAAGCCCTGAAAAGATACGTTCACCGCAAGAGACCAGAATTAAACTGGGATTCGCCGGAGGCTAAAAAATTGGCGTTGAACAAGCTCCAACGGGAAATTAACGAATACCGCAAAGGCGGAAAATACGAAGGTATGTTTCCCGAACGTTGGTTGCCTACGGCGGTTGCAGTAATCGGCGAACCTTTTACCGAACAAAACGGGTTGGTTAACAGCTCTATGAAAATTGTGCGCGGCAAGGTAGAAGAACGATATGCCGGGCGCATAGCCGGCTTATATGCGAATGGCAAAGAAATTATCAATCAAGAGAATATTGATGCTTTGGCATAACTGTCCGAAGTCATTGGATGAGCGTAGTACTGAACAAAATAAATGAAAATCTATCAAGGAGTTGTCAATTATAAAAGTACTCATTCTACATTGCTAATTAGCGCTTGAAAGAAAACTCGGTGTTTGATAAGAAAAGGTCAAGGCGCGCGAAACAGCAAAAACACGGAGTCCCGCCAAGGCGGGATGAGTAGATTTTGCTGCGATTGCAACCCAGAGATGGGCGTTTTCTTGCAAACACGAAGTAAATCCATAATGTATTTTTGTATTTCAAACATTTAGAACCTTAGGTGTATGAATAAGTTTTTTATTTTTTCAAGTTGCTTTATTTTTTTATTTGTACGATTGAGTGCACAAAACTCATCCTGGGCAATTGATTACAGTTATTTTTTCGATAATACCGAATTTGCCGGATCGTCATTAACAATTCCCCAAACCATGAGCGGGATGCATGTTACGCCAAAACTAAACGTAAACTTTGAGCCTAATCATTCATTGATAACGGGAATCGATGTGCTAATGCTTGCAGGCGCTTCAAAACGCTTTCAGGAATTTATGCCTGTTGCTTATTATCAACTGAAAACAAAAAATCAAAAGCTCTTAGTCGGGTCGTTTCCCCGTACCGAAAGTATCTCAAACTATTCTGACTTTTTATTTCAGGATTCAATTAATTACTTTCGCCCTAATTTACACGGAATTTATTGGAATATAGGTAATAATAAAAAATTCATAAACCTTTGGCTCGACTGGACCGGAAAACAAACAGAAACCGATAAAGAAACTTTTTTCTCGGGTATTTCGGGGTATCATGAATTTACTTCGGGATTATTTATTGATTTACAGTCTTATTTATTTCATTTTGCCAAAACCAAAACCTCTTTACCCGACGAGCATGTCTGCGACAATTTACAGGCGATTTTCAGTGCAGGCTATACGACAAATAAATTGGCAATTGATAATCAGTTTCAAATTTCCGTTGGCATTTTTGCCGGATATGAAAGAGAGAGGAATGTTCCGGATGCTTTGTATACACCGTTGGGTATTGTTTTACAATTGGATTTTGAAAGGAAATTTTGGGGAATCAATTCAAAATTATATACAGGTGAACCGAGAATGAGAATGTATTCAAAATTCTCGAACAATCTGTATTGGGGAAATCCGTGGTTGCAGTCAGACTTTTATCTGGAAAACAAGCTTTATATTAAAATTATTAACAACAAATATGTTCAGGGGAAAATAGCTTACCAACTGCATGTTTCCGAGAATAAGGTATTTCATGAACAGGTTTTTACTTTGAATGCTTCAATTGATAAATTATTATTTTCTTCTAAATAAATATACATTCTCAACTTAAATACTATGCTGGTAAAAACTTTTGGATCGGCTGTTCAAGGGATTAATGCTACCATTGTAACTATTGAAGTCAATGTTAGCCAGGGTATCCGATTCTTCCTGGTTGGTTTGCCGGATAACGCCGTCAAGGAAAGTCACGAACGAATAGCTTCTGCGCTTGATTATAACGGGTATAAGATGCCTCATAAACAAATAGTCGTAAATATGGCGCCGGCTGATATTCGTAAAGAAGGTTCGGCTTATGATCTGGCGTTGGCTATCGGCATATTGGCTGCCGATAATAAAATTAAGTCAGATGAGCTTGAAAATTATGTGATTATGGGCGAACTCTCGCTCGATGGAAGTCTTCAACCCATAAAAGGAGTTTTACCTATTGCCATAAAAGCCCGTGAAGATGGCTTTAAAGGGTTTATTCTTCCGAAACAAAATGCCCGTGAAGCAGCCGTAGTGAATAAACTCGATGTTTACGGCGTGGAAAACATTACCGAAGTAATTGATTTCTTTAATGGGAAAAGCCAACTTGAACCCACCATAGTGAATACGCGCGATGAGTTTTTCAGCCAGTTGAATCTTTCTGAAATTGATTTTGCCGATGTCAAAGGACAGGAAAACGTTAAACGTGCATTGGAAGTAGCCGCTGCCGGTGGACACAACATTATCATGGTTGGTCCTCCCGGCGCCGGAAAATCAATGCTTGCCAAACGGATTCCGACTATATTGCCTCCGCTGACTTTGCATGAAGCGCTCGAAACCACCAAGATTCATTCCGTGGCAGGCAATATCGGCAACAATACTTCTCTCATATCGCAACGACCGTTTCGCAGTCCGCACCACACCATTTCTGATGTAGCTTTGGTTGGTGGCGGCACTTTTCCGCAGCCCGGCGAGATTTCGTTGGCACACAATGGAGTGCTTTTTCTTGATGAGCTTCCCGAGTTTAAACGTACGGTGTTGGAAGTAATGCGTCAACCGCTCGAAGACAGGAAGATATGTATCTCCCGTGCCAAGTTTGCCATCGAATATCCGGCCAGTTTTATGTTGGTTGCTTCGATGAATCCTTGCCCATGCGGCTATTACAACCATCCCGACCGTGAATGTGTATGTGCTCCGGGTGTGGTACAAAAATACCTCAGCCGCATTTCGGGCCCTTTGCTCGACAGGATCGACATTCATATCGAGATTGTGCCGGTGCCATTCGAAAAACTTTCGGAACTGAAAGAATCGGAAAGCAGCGAGAAAGTACGCGAACGCGTGATAAAAGCCCGCCAGATACAGGAATTGCGTTTCCGTGACATTGACGGCGTCTATTGCAATGCCCAAATGTCGTCGAAACAAATGCGGACTTTTGCGCCAATAGATAAAGCCGGTTCGGAATTGCTTAAAAACGCCATGCAACGACTGAATTTATCGGCCCGCGCTTATGACAGGATTATAAAAGTAGCCCGTACCATTGCCGACCTCGATGACTCGGAACATGTGCTCTCCAATCATATTGCCGAAGCCATCAATTACCGGAATCTTGACAGGGAAGGATGGGCAGGATAAAAAACTATCCCAAAGTTTTAAAACCTTGGGATAGCTGTGCTTGGTGGTATTTGAAAACTTTAGAACTTCAAAGTTACCGAAGCTAAAAAGTTGATGCCGGCTTGCGGGAAAAACCTCGATTCGTTAATGCGTTTTCCATCTAAATAATACGAATCCCAGGTAGATGCATTGGTTTCATATTCGGCGTTGAATAAATTATTTACCAATACCTGAAAATCAATTCCTTTCATTTTTCTCAAAGGCAAGGCGTATTTTAAACTCAGGTTGTTTACAAAATAAGCATCGATGGATCGTTCGTCGTTCGATGTATTGTCGAAATACTGTTTGCCTACATAGTTTGAATAAAAACCGATTTCAAACAGCTTGAAATTAAATGTAAATATGCTGTTTGCAACTACATCGGGCGAATAGGCAATATCGGTTTTCCCCAGATGATTATCCTGCGAGTCAATCCAGTTCCATTCTACATCGTACACATCCACATCTTCTTCGGTAAAGTTTTGAATTTTGTTTTGGCTCAAAGTTACATTGCCATCCCATTGAAGCCAATTATTTATTTTAACTCCGGCGGTCAATTCTATTCCTGCACGATAACTGTCGGGGATATTGGTTGTCAGCAACTCGCCAATTTCACTTATTTTTCCGGTCAAAATCAACTGGTTTCTGTATTTCATGTAATACATATTTGCCTCGGCCGAAAACACGGTTGACTGAAAACGATAACCTGCTTCGGTATCATACAAAGTTTCAAAAGTGGGCTGTTTTTCGTTTTTAGCCCTTTCGGTGTAATTATTTCTGTTTGGTTCCCTGTTCGAGATGGAATACGAAGCATACACATCGTTTTGTTTATTCAGTTTGTAAGTCAACCCGAATTTCGGATTAAAGAAATTGTATTGATGCGTTTGAGTAATATCACGCATGGCATTATTATCTTCATCATATTTATCGTCGGTTCCTGCCATGCGATAATTGATATAACGATATTGTAAATCCACCGAAGCAAAAAGTCCGGTCATTAACTCTGCATTTAGCTTGGCGTAAATGTTTGCATCGTCTTTCGTCGAATTACTCCTGTACCAATCTTTACTCATATCCAAATTGTTGGCATTGCGCACCCAAATCACTCTCCCATAATGGTCGCCATCGTAACGATTGACAGCGCCGCCTATTGAAGCATTCAGTTTCTTGGCTTCGTAATTCAAAGCCCAGGTTGCACCGTAAAAATAATTATCCAGCCATTTCTGGCGAACCAAATCGGTTGTTTCAAGCGTTTTGCCATCAACCACAGCCGGAATTAAACCATATTCAGGATATGAACGGTCTTTTTTGTATTCTTCGTAATAACCGATTCCGCGCGTTAAATGAGCCGTTGCGTTCAGGTGAAGTTTTGCGTTCAGTTCCTGCAACCAATGCAGTTGATAATGCGTTTGATTATAATTATCTGTCTGATTATTATAGTATTGTGTGCTGCCTGCATTGTCGGTGTATTCGCCTAGTTCGTTGTAGGTACGATGGATTTTCATAATTTCAGAATCCACGCCGTTCCATGCCTGATAAGTTTTTTCGTTTCCCCCGAAAGTTAAAAACTTCAGAGTTGTTTTATCTGTGAAATATCCTGCCGAAAAAAAGTAGGATTTTAAATTTACCGAAGCCCGGTCGACATATCCGTCGGAAGTAACGTTCGACAGTCGCGCGTCGAAGGAAAGTCCATTGTCCATCAGCCCTGTTCCGACTTTCAGCGTGTTTTTGTTGGTGTTGAACGAGCCAAGCGATGAACTGATCCCGCCATAAGGTTTTGCGTTCAATGCCCCGGTTTGCATATTGATACTTGCCCCGAAAGCTGCCGCTCCGTTGGTCGAAGCGCCCACGCCACGTTGTACCTGCACCGACGAAAGCGATGACGCAAAGTCGGGCATATTCACGAAGAATGTTCCATGCGATTCGGCATCATTCAGCGGAACGCCGTTTACCGTAATGTTGGTACGGTTGGCATCGGTTCCCCGAATGCGGAAACCCGTGTAACCGATTCCGGTTCCGGCATCCGAAGTTGTGATAAACGATGGCGTAAGCGCGAGCAAATACGGAATATCCTGACCCAGGTTCCGTTGTTCGATGTCTTTCTGTTTTACATCGCTGTACGCTACTGCCGACCGGTCGTTGGCGCGTAGTGAGGTGATGGTAACCTCGTCAATAGAAAAAGTTTTGTTGTTAAGCTTTATGGTCAGCTCCTTATCGGTTACTGCCTCTAAATTAACGGTTTCGTAACCGAGAAACGAAACTTCGATGGCATAACGCGTTTTAGTAAGACCATCGAAAATAAAAATACCTTGTTTGTCGGTGGTTTTTCCCAACGACTCACTTTTGATTAAAACTGAAGCGCCTACTAAGGCACCGCCATTTTCGTCAATTACTTTTCCTTTGATAAAGTGTTGACCGAAGGACATTACAGTCCATGTCAGCAGAAATGCTGCGATAAAGATTTGTCTCATAACAAATTGATTAAATGAGTTAATAAAATTGTTTTGAGAGCCTAAAAAATACGGATGATTGGTTCTTATTCCCTTCGCGGAATTACCCGTGCAGGTTCAAAGGGTATGATCTCAGCCCGAAATATTAAGGCACCCCATTTAAATGTTTTGATAGTTTAAACGTTTTAAAGTTCGAAACGTTTAAAATTGAAATAAAAAGAAAAAACAACCGCCCTTGAAGCAAACCGAATTCCTTTCGGGTACAAAGTTAGTATATTTTTTCGGTTTTTACATCCAAACACATCCGACGAACAAGGTTTGGCGCTGAAATGTTTAATTACCGACTAACATTTTCCAGAATAAAACAGGGACACTGTAATTATCGTTTCCTCCCAATATTTTGATAAGTTAATATATTATAAATAATTAAGCTAATAAGTATCGCACACGATATAAAATCGTACTTTTGTATCGCAAACGATATAAATAATTCAAAACAAGATAATATGAAAGCTAATTTTTATGATTTTAAAGCAACTTCATTACAAGGTAAAGAAGTGAGCATGGAGACTTACAAGGGTAAAGTCGTTTTGGTAGTAAACACAGCGAGCAAGTGCGGACTTACACCTCAATACGAAGGACTTGAAAAACTTTACAGAGAGTATAAAGACAAAGGTCTGGTGATTTTAGGATTTCCATGCAACCAGTTTGGAAAGCAAGAACCCGGAACTGAGAAGGAAATTTCAGAAGGCTGTTTGATTAATTACGGAGTATCCTTCCCAATGTTTTCGAAAATTGATGTAAATGGCGACAATGCTCATCCTGTTTATAAATATCTGAAAAAAGAACTGAAAGGTTTTCCGGGCAGTGAAATTAAATGGAATTTCGGAAAATTTATGCTCGACCGTGACGGAAAACCATTCAAACGTTTTGCACCAACCACGACTCCTGAGAAATTACGCAGCGATATTGAGAAATTACTTGCTTAATAAACAAACACAACAAATCGGGACAGAATAAACTTTTCAGTTCCGATTTTGTTCTTCATGTAGTTAAAACAGTTTATGGAATACGAACAACTAAAACTTGAGAATCAGCTTTGTTTTCCATTTTATGCCGTTTCAAGATTGATTATCAGGGCATATCAGGTGGATTTGGATGCATTGGGCATTACTTATCCTCAATATCTGGTTATGATGGTTCTTTGGGAAAACGACAATATCACAGTCAACGAAATTGCAGCAAAATTGATTTTGAATACCAATACAATTACACCTTTGCTGAAAAGAATGGAGGTGATGGGATTGTTGCAGCGCCGTCAATCAAAAACAGATCAGCGTAAAGTGATTGTTAGTCTTACAGAAACTGGTTTGGCGATGAAAGACAAAGCAGCTCAGATTCCTTTGCGTTTGATGGAAAAAATGAAAATTGATACTTCAGAACAGAATATTCAGGGAATGGTAGGTCTTAAAAATAAATTATACGATTTAATTAAATTATTAGAACCCATTGATAAATAAGAAACCATGTACAAAAAAATAATTATTTCAGTAATTGCGCTTTTCGCAGTTATCAGTATTTCTGCCCAAAGCACGAGTGAGTTTTATAAATTCAAAGTGAATAACATAAAAGGTGAAAAAGTGAATTTGGAACAATATAAAGGCCAGGTGATTCTGATTGTAAACACAGCCAGCAAATGTGGGCTTACTCCTCAATACGAAGGGCTGGAAGCGCTTTACAATAAATATAAATCGCAAGGACTGGTTGTTTTGGGGTTTCCGTGTAACCAGTTTATGGAACAAGAACCGGGAACTGCTGAAGAAATTCAGAAATTCTGCTCAATGAAGTATAATATTACATTTCCATTGTTCGAAAAAATAAAAGTAAATGGGGAGGATGCGCATCCGCTCTATAAATTTTTGAAAGAGCAGTTGCCACTTGAATCGGCTAATAATGAGATACGTTGGAATTTTGAAAAATTCCTTATTGATAGAAACGGGAATCCGGTTAAACGTTTCTCTCCCAAAACCAAACCTGAAGAGTTACCTTCGGAAATTGAAATTTTGTTGAAGTAATGAAATAAATATTCTGAATTAATTGGGAAAAGGAGTTTTTTGCATAAAAAAACTCCTTTTTTGATTGTATTAACAAAAATAAACATTATTTTTACCGACAAAATAAATCCCTGATTAAAAGTCAGGCAGTATTAATCAAATAATCAATACGTTATGAGAGAGTTTAAAAAATTATTTTTGTTGTTGCCATTACTTTTATTGGGAGCTTGTTCGGGAGGGAATAAGCCGGAAGCTGTGGCTGAAGAATTTAACAAAGCGCTTTACACCGCCGATTTTGAGGGTGCAAAAGCATTTTGTACCGAAGACAGCAAACAAGTTGTCGATTTTGTAGCTGCATTTGCGTCCGAAAAAAAGGATGAAATGAAAAAAGCAAATATCAAGTATGAAGTTAAAAATGTAACTATTGCCGAAGATGGTAATTCAGCTGATGTTGAAGGTGTGGTTTTGGGCAGTATTGATTTAGAAAAAGGAGGAGTTAATGATTCTGTTGATTCGAAAGTTCACTTGGTTAAAGCAGATGAAAAGTGGTTGGTAGAATACAAATTGAAATAAAACATTGTATTGCATTTCTAAGTCTGTTGTATTTAACGGGAAGTTGTACTTCTCCCGCAAATACAACAGATTTGCATTTATATAGTACCGATTCCATACGAAGCGGCGACATTATTTTGCGAAAGAGTTACGGACTTCTCAGCGATATTATTGTTATGCAACTGAAAGATACGCTGGATGTTTCGCATTGCGGAATCATTGTCAAAGATGAGAATCAGAATTACAAAGTCATACATGCATTGTCCAAGAAAGTTTCGGATGCCGATGGCGTTCAGATTTGCACGTTGGAGTATTTTATGAACGACAGCCAGATTAGGACGGTGAAAGTTATGAGATTCAGAAACGATACGACAGGAACAATCGCCAAGAAAGCATTTGATTATCTGAAACTTAAAATTCCTTTCGATGAAGTTTTTAATGCAAAAGACACAACATCCTTTTATTGTTCTGAATTTCCAATCCATATCATAAAAACTTCTTTTGGCGTTGATATCAGCCAACAAGCTGCAATGCCAAAGTTTTCGGTTTTTCTTAATTCTGTTTATTTTGATGAAATTCCATTCGTACAGAAAGCGAACCAATATTATTAATTCGCTTTCTTATTTTTCAAACGCAACTATTTGTGATTGATATAATCAACCACCCATTCGCCCACTTCCGAAGTGGAATAAGCTTTTCCGTTATTGGCAATGTCTTCGGTTACCACGTTGGCATCCATGCTGGCTGCCACAGCTTCACGAATCAAAGCGCCTTCTTGCATCATGCCGAAGGCATATTCGAACATCAAAGCTGCCGAAAGGATTGTAGCTAACGGGTTTGCAATATTCTTACCTGCCGCCTGTGGATAGGAACCATGTATCGGTTCGAAAACCGAAGTGTGAATTCCTACGGAAGCAGAAGGCAACATACCTAACGATCCGGTAATTACAGATGCCTCATCTGTTAAAATATCACCAAACAAATTTTCAGTAACTAAAACATCAAAACTTTTGGGCCATTGAATGATGCGCATGGCGGCATTGTCGACAAACATAAATTCGGTTTCTATTTCAGGATATTGTGGAGCAATTTCCTGACCGATTTGTCTCCAAAGGCGCGAAGTTGCCAATACGTTGGCTTTATCCACAATGGTAACTTTTTTATTACGCTGTCCGGCATATTTGTAAGCCAAATGCAGGATACGTTCCACTTCTTCGCGGGTGTAAATACAAGTGTCATAAGCGGTATTGCCATCTTCGGCGCGACCTTGTGGTCGTCCGAAATACATTCCTCCTGTCAGTTCGCGTATACACATAAAATCGGCGCCTTCGACCAAATCGGCACGAAGCGGTGATTTGTGAATGAGCGAAGGAAAAGTAGTAACCGGACGAATGTTGGCATACAAACCAAGGTCTTTTCGCATTTTCAACAATCCCTGTTCGGGACGAACTTTGGCGGATGGATTATTGTCGTATTTCGGGTCGCCGATAGCGCCGAAAAGTACGGCATCCGATTTCATACAAAGATCGTGAGTGGCTTTCGGGTAAGGTTCGCCAACAGCATCAATGGCGCAGGCGCCTACAATAGCCGTTTCGTAACTCAGTGTATGTCCAAATTTGGAGCAAATAGCTTTTGTTACATTTAAGGCTTGTTCAACAATTTCGGGACCGATACCATCTCCCGGTAACACTGCAATGTTTAGTTTTTTCATAAAATTCAATCCTCCTAAATTCCCCAAGGGGGAACTTACCCAATTATCGGAGGAAATTTGGGTGTTTTATTTCTAATTTTATTTCTTTTTTAAAAGTCCCCTCTTGGGGGATGTAGGGGCTTTACGGCAAGTTTCCATAATTTATCACGGGAATATTGCCCGACTCAAGGATATTCAGCATTTTCATGGTTGCTTTCATGGCTGCCACTGTTTGGTCGTTATGCAAACCGCGGGTTTTAAAAGTTTTTCCATCGAAACGCCAGGTGATAATAGTCTGAACAATAGCATTTGTTTGTCCTCCGGGAGGAATAACAACCACATAATCCAATAATTCAGGGGTCGGTTTGTTAAGATTTTTGTAAATTTTCCACATTGCCTTCGAAATAGCATTGTATTGCCCATCTCCCGAAGCTGATTGTTCGTAAATTTCGCCATTTATCTGCATCTTGATCGTTGCCATTGGACGAAGTCCGTAGGTGAGCGAGAGCGAGTAGTTGAGAATTTTAATCGATTGTTCTTCCTGTTCGCTGTTCAAAACATCCGAAACAATATACGGAAGTTCGTCCAATGAGACCAATTCTTTGTGGTCGCCGAGTTCAATCACTCTTTGAGTTACTTTCTGCATCATTTCGTCATCGAGTTCAATGCCGAGTTGTTGCAGGTTTTTCATTATATTAGCTTTGCCCGAAGTTTTGCCGAGTGCATACTGACGCGAACGTCCAAATCGTTCAGGTAATAGGTCGTTGAAATAAAGGTTTTTCTTATTGTCGCCATCGGCGTGAACGCCTGCTACCTGCGTAAAGACATTTTCGCCGATAATGGGTTTATTGTGAGGAATGCGGATGCCCGAATAAGTTTCGACTACTTTGCTGACTGAATTTACTTTTTCTTCGTGCAAGTTTGTTTTTATTTTGGCATGGTCGTGCAAAACAGCCAGGACGCTTGTCAAAGGAGCATTTCCTGCCCGTTCTCCCAACCCGTTCACAGTTACGTGGACACCTTTTACGCCGGCTTTTACGGCTTCGAAAACATTAGCCACCGCTAAATCGTAATCGTTATGCGCATGAAAGTCGAAATGCAGATCGGGATAACGTGAAATCATTTTTTCGCAAAACAAACGCGTTTCATCCGGATTGAGAATTCCCAAGGTGTCGGGCAGCATAAAGCGTTTGATATTTTCGTCTTTCAGGGAATCCACCATGAAATAAACGTATTCTTCCGATTCACGCATTCCATTCGACCAATCTTCGAGATAGATATTCACTGTAATGTCCATGTTACGGGCATTGGCAAGTACTTGCTTAATATCGGCAACGTGTTGTTCGGGCGTTTTTTTTAATTGGTACGTACAATGTTTCAACGAACCTTTACAAAGTAAGTTAATTACTTCGCAACCTGCATTATGTATCCAGTCGAGCGAAGTACGTCCATCAACGAAACCGAGTACTTCCACTTTCTTGATATATCCTTGTTTTTTAGCCCATTGGGCTACTCTTTTTACCGAAGCATATTCGCCATCGGAAACTCTGGCGGAGGCAATTTCGATTCGGTCGACACACAGTTCTTCGAGCAAAAGCCTTGCTATGCTAAGCTTTTCCTGGGCTGCAAAAGCAACACCCGACGTTTGTTCACCATCGCGAAGCGTGGTATCCATTATTTCTATCATATTTCTAAGGTGTCAATGTAATTAATGTAATTAATGTGTCAATGTGAATAATGTGCCAATGAGAATAATGTGTCAATGTGACAATGTGAATAATGTGTCAATGAGAATAATGTGTCAATGTGCCAATGTGAATAATGTGTCAATGAGAATAATGTGTCAATGTGCCAATACATCAATGAGCCAATGAGAATAATGTGTCAATGTGAATAATTTTTTAAATTATTGGCACATTGGCATATTGATGT
>DIFH01000087.1:8157-40906 GCA_002427615.1 Paludibacter sp. UBA5753 | reverse complement strand
TAATTAATGTGTCAAAGTAAAATTATGTTTTTTTTGGAAAGGATTTACGGATGTACCTGTAAATGATATTCCAAATGAAAATAATGCTGAATGGTTGTTTCGATCATCGGTTCTCTACAATGAAACATGTAAATCCTGTTCATCTTGTCTTGTGATTTATTTTGTATGAATATAATATCAATAACGAACGAATATTATGTTTTGTTTTAAGAGAATGGTTCAATTTTAAAGTAAAATTCTTCAACCTATAAATAAAGAGCCTCAGAAACAATATATATAGCTATGTCTATAAAGCAATAAACTATGTCTAAAAAATAAGAAACTATGTCTAAAAAGCAAAAAACTATATCTAAAGAACAAGGAACTATATCTAAAAAACAAGGAACTATATCTAAAGAACAAGGAACTATATCTAAAAAATAAGGAACTATATCTAAAAAACAAGAAACTATGTCTAAGAAATAAGGAACTATGTCTAAGAAACAATAAACTATATTTAAAAAACAATAAACTATATTTAAAAAACAAGGAACTATATCTAAAAATCAATAAACTATGTCTAAAAAGTATAATCCTTTTTAGTTGAAATAAAATGCTTCAAATTTCATTCAAATACTTACCTGTTCCAGAATACTCAGCACATCCTCTTTCGTAATTCTTTCAAAATGGCTTTCGACCGGCGTTATAAAGATGCCGCACATTTCCACCGTGGCGGGACTTACCAGCAATTGCCGATCGCCTTCGGCAATGTATTGCCACGGACGGAAAGCCTTGCGCGGCAAAACAAAGGTGTGCCATTTCCCTGCCTCAAAATTACATACAATATTCATCAAGGGTTCAGCATCCTCCACTTGGGAGAGGATGGAGGTTGAGGCTGGCGTCTGAAATTTTTCGTACAACGAATCGAAAGCGATTTTACTTGCTTTTATGCTGTTCGATTCGATGCAATAAACCGTTCGCAGGTAATTTTTCATGGTGAAAATCTGATAGCCTTCAGCGTCAACCAACAGCTCGGTATGGGTAGATTTCAGTCTTTTGTAATCGTTCACCAACGGCAGGAAATCCTTTGTGCCGGCTTGAAAATGTATATGATCGGGAGCGGATGCCCCGCATTTCGGACCGTTATAAAATACGAGATAATCGTCCAGGGCTTCAGCCAGTTCGAGCATATCGCTGAAATAGGGTTTTATTTGCTGGTCGGCATGTTCCTTGCGCGGAATGGTAAAATGTTCGGGAAAAATAGGGAAAGGATTGACCAAAACGGTGTAATTGCCGGCATCTACCCCCTGTTGTTCTGCCGGACGGTTTTCGGCACACAGAAAACACGGACGTTCGGCTATGGTTTTAGCATCCATCTTCGCCCCCGAAGAAACGATGCGGGCAGGGTTGAATTGTACCTTGATTTCAAAATCATCAAATGAGAAAACTTTGGTTTTAACGGTTTTTAATCCGGCGTAATTGGCGCGGGCAAGTTCCCAGTTGGAAACCTGCTCGTGAAAAAGAGATTTAGTTTCTGTGTTTAGTTTGTTCATGAATATATGAAATACCAGTTTAGTGTTTACAAGAAAATGTCCCTCTCTGCGTTTTGATTTTCAGTTCGACAAAGTCGAACTGAAAATCAAAAGGAGGGGGGGGTTGTTTCATTATCCCCCAGTTGCACTACGCTTACCGGGGGTTATTCAAATTTAGCCACTCCGTGGCATAAAATAGTTTTTCAGCAGACCCTAACCTGGACAAGCCAGAACCAAAAAGGTAGAACGCAAATTACGCAAATACCGCAAATTTTCGCAAATAAAGGCTGATATTTCCTGGATTTTTATTACACTTTAAATAACTGATATTTGAATATTGTGCTAAAAAATACACGAATTTGAAGGATAAGGTACTAATTAATCGTTACTATTTAACAATTACACATTGTTAACTGATTGGACTAAACCATTTGCTTTTCGGGGGTTATGGAGAGCCTTTTTCTCGCTTTCAATTCTATCGTTCTGATTTTATCTTTGTATGAATTATGTTCGTTCATTTTCACCACATCGAGCGAAGCGTCCGAATTATCGTCCCAGCGGCGGCAAAGGTAAATAGAGTCGTAAATGCGCCCGATTTGATATTCGCGGCTAACGGCTAATCCCAGGGCATAATCTTCGCCGTAACTGGTATTCGGCACTTTGATGTTGCGTAAAACGGGGGTATAGAATGCGCGTGGCGCTCCGAGTCCATTGATACGTAAAGCGTTGTTCCGTCCGTTTTCGGGAGTCCATTCCTTGTGGTCGATCAATCCTGGGGTGATGGTTTCCATGGCAAAATTGGTGGTGGTGTACGAGCCGATCACCATGGCGCAATTTTGTTCGTAAAAGGCATTGACTATGGTTTGTAAAGTATTTTCGTCTTTGTAAATATCGTCGCTGTCGAGTTGTATTGCAAATTTTCCGCACAGTGGCGAGTCTGCCCCTACATTCCAGCAACCGCCGATTCCCAGGTCGGTACTTTCAGGAATAATGTGAATTAAACGGCTGTCGGCTTTGGCGTATTTTTCTATAATTTCCGAAGTCCCATCCGTCGAATGATTATCCACGATAATGAGGTTGAACGGGAAATCTGTTTTTTGTGAGAGGGTCGATTTAATAGCATCCTCCAATGTTTTTACACGGTTGCGTACCGGGATAATAACAGAAGCTTCGACCGGAAAATTGCTTTCGTTGAATTCGATTTTTCTGAAATCAGGGGCTAAATACCCACCAATTCTTTTTAGATGGTCGGTACAGGCAATTTCCATTTCAATTTGCGCGTCGAAGTTTTTGGGATCGACGTAATCGAACAGTTTTTCACCGCTTTTGCGTGTATCGAATTCAACTTCCGAATACAGATATTCGTTGATATGAAGCAATTCTGCCTGTTGCGATACTTTCAGGCGGAGGTTGTAAAGTCCGGCAAACTGGTAATTATAGGTTGTTTCGGCAGCGGCTTTTTTTAGCTCCTCTGAGTTGTAAAACAATAGCGATCCAAAATTAAAATCGTCGCGCAGGCTTCCTTCCTGATAATCTATCAGCGGCAAATTGGAGCGGACGCCATGGGCAATCTGATAATAATCGGAGTAAACCAATCCGGCGCCGGCGCTATGGGCAATGTTGTAAAAACGTTCCAATGCATACTGACCTAATTTGAGCGTTGTGTGTTTTGTATAAAGCAACGAGAATTGTGTATCCGATTTTTCAGCAATTTTTTGAATGGTCAGGCTGCTCGAAAAAGAATCTGTTTGAATAATTTCGCAACCGGGAAGTGTAGTTTCGTTATTTTTGTCCGTTAGTAAGTATATTTTATTCACCAATTCGGATTTGCTTAGATTCTCTACGGTTTTCTGTGCGTATGATGCATCATTAAATGCTATAAAACAATTAATTTGTTTCATTCTGTATCGTTATGTTTGTGCTTTGGTTTATTGTTGTTTCTGTTATACCGGCATATACTGAACAAAAGCTTCGATGGCTTCGTAGGATGCCAGTCCCAGTTGCGAGTATAATTCGGCCGTAGCCTTGTTTCTGTCTTCGGAGCGTTGCCAGAATAAACGTTCGTCGTTACCCAGATAAGGGGCGCTTTCCATTTGCGACTGGTGACGCAGGATGGCATTTCGTTTGTTTCTTAATTCTTCAGGACTGATAGGAACTGCCATTTCAATGTGGTCGATTTCCCATTCTTTCCATGCCCCGCGATACATCCATATCCGGCATTCTTTCATCCAATCTTCATTTTTCAGGTCGTCGATAGCCGCTAAGACCAGGTCAAGGCAAACCTTATGTGTTCCGTGCGGATCGGCTAAATCTCCGGCAACATAAATTTGATGGGGTTTTAAATCGTTCAGTAAGTTTTTGACAATATCAAGGTCAATTTGGCTTATAGGAGCTTTCATAACGGTACCCGTTTCGTAAAAAGGCAGATTCAGAAAATGCACATTTTTAGAGGGCAAGCCGATGTAACGACAAGCCGCTTTTGCTTCGCCTCTGCGAATGAGCGCCTTCAGTTCAAGAATTTCGCGGGTGTCGGGATCGCCTTCGTTTTTATCTTCAAGAATAAACTTTTTTAATTCGTGGTATTTCGATTCCAAAGCAATGTTTTCCGTGTCGTACATGTCTTTAAATCCTTTCAGAAATGAAAGAAAACGAATTACTTCATCATCGGCGACGGCTATGTTTCCTGATGTTTGATAGGCAACATGAACGTCGTGATGCTGATCGATCAATCGCTTGAAAGTTCCGCCCATCGAAATAACATCATCGTCGGGGTGTGGGCTGAAAATCAATATTTTTTTGGGATATGGTTTTGCCCGTTCGGGGCGATTGGTGTCGTCGGCGTTGGGTTTTCCTCCTGGCCAACCAGTGATGGTATGTTGTAAATCGTTGAATATTTTGATGTTTACATTATAAGCAGAGCCGTAAAGAGCCAACAATTCACTTAATCCGTTTTCGTTATAATCCTTATTGGTAAGTTTCAGTATGGGTTTTTTAATTTTCATGCAAAGCCATACAATAGCGCGCCGTATCAGTTTATCGTCCCAATCGCACGAAGTAACCGACCACGGACGGCTTATTCGGGTTAATTCGCTTGCAGCATGGAGGTCAATTACCATTTTCGCATTGGAGTGAAGCTGGAGATACGAAGCCGGAATTGATTCGGATATCTGGCCTTCGATAGCATTTTTAACGACAGTTGATTTGTGTTCGCCCCAGGCGGCTAAAATAATCCGTTTGGCTTTCAGAATGGTACCTACGCCCATGGTGATAGCGCTGATCGGAACAGCCTCTACATTTCCAAAGAGTTCGGCTGCATCTTTACGGGATATGTTGTCGAGTAAAATCAACCGGGTAGTTGAATTGGACTGCGAACCCGGTTCGTTGAAACCGATATTTCCTGAACGGCCTATGCCCAGAATCTGCAAATCGATGCCGCCAAACGAAGCTATTTTTTGTTCGTAATCCCTGCACGACTCCATGATTTCCGATTTATCCAACATGCCGTCGGGCGAAAATATATTTTCAGGTAAAATATCCACGTGATCGAAAAGCATTTCCTTCAATTGCAGAAAGCAACCTTGCGTGGTGTTGTTCAAAGGATAATATTCGAATAGGTTAAATACGACTACATTTTTAAAACTCAGTTTTTCTTCAACGTGTAGGCGTACGAGTTCGGTATAGATACCGACAGTTGATTTTCCATTGGTAAAACCTAATACGCAATTTTCACCTTTTGACTGCTTTTCTTTTATAAGTTCAGCAATTTCTTCGGCTATTATAATCGACCCGTTTTTCTCATTCTCGAAAATCTCGGTTGTTATCTTTTCGTAACGGGTTACACGCGAAAGATCAAAAACATCATCAGGTTGATAATACCTTTTAGAGACGCGTGTTAGAGTAATCTGCGAGCTTAAATTTGTTCTCATAATGATATGTTCTGCGTGTTTTTACTGTTTTATTTTGCGACAAAATTACAAAAAATTTCTGAATTTTCAAATTTAATGCAAACGTTTGCATTAAAAATAGATTTTTTTCAATATTTCTTTGGTCAGTTGAAACCTTTTGTTTTAATTTGCAAAAGAATTGGTTTTTTATTTAGATCTAATATTGTAATATGTTGTTGATAGCAGATAGCGGTTCCACAAAAACGCATTGGTGTATAGTTAATAATGGCGAAATTTATAAACAAATTTTCACAAAAGGAATAAATCCCTTCTATCAGAGCGAAAGTGAAATTAGAAGCGAGATAGAATCATTTCTTTTGCCGGAACTAAAGAATGAGTTTATATCGCATATATGTTTTTATGGCGCGGGTTGTTCATTTGCGAATAAAAAGGCAATGGTAAGCAATGCGTTAGGGCATTTTTTTAATCATATTCCCATCGAAGTAGACAGTGATTTACTTGCCGCGGCGCGCTCGTTATTTGGTAACAGCCAAGGGATTGCCTGTATATTGGGAACAGGATCGAACTCGTGTTATTATGATGGGAGTCAAATCGTTGAGAATATTTCTCCGCTCGGCTTTATCTTAGGCGACGAAGGAAGCGGGGCAGTGTTAGGTAAAGTTTTGGTGGCCGATTGTTTGAAGAATCAATTGTCAAATAATTTGAGAGATAAGTTTTTAAAACAGTACGATTTAACACCGTCTACCATTCTTGAGCATGTATATAAAAAGACTTTTCCAAACCGTTTCTTAGCTCAATTTACGCCGTTCTTGTCTGAGAATATTCAAGACCCTGCCATATTTAATATCGTGTATACCGGTTTTTGTGACTTTTTCAGACGCAATGTTATGCAGTATGAGATGGAGGGAGCGAAAGTCAGATTTATCGGTTCGGTAGGGTATTATTTAAAAGATATTTTGCTGAAAGCAGCTGCCGACTGTGGTGTATATGTTGATGTGGTTGAGCAAAGTCCTATGGCGGGCTTAATTAAATTTCATTCGAATAACTAAATGTCTTATTGTATAAAGAATTGAAATATAAAGCTATGGCATTTCAAAAAATTACAGAGCAAAATTCATTACACGAAAATCTTGATAAAAAATCTATTCATGATTTATTGTCCGAAATGAATGAAGAGGACATGAAAGTTCCGTTGGCTGTATCGAAAGCATTACCACAAATTGAAGAACTTGTCGGGAAAATAGTAGAAAGAATGAAACGAGGCGGCAGGATATTTTATCTTGGAGCGGGAACAAGTGGACGATTGGGAGTGCTCGATGCGTCTGAAATTCCTCCTACATTTGGAATGCCTTCAAGCTTGGTTGTGGGTCTGATAGCCGGAGGCGATCATGCGTTGCGTAATCCGGTTGAAAATGCAGAAGATGATATGGAGCGAGGCTGGCAGGAATTGATAGAACATAATATAAATCAAAATGATACGGTAATAGGAATTGCGGCTTCCGGTACGACGCCTTACGTGATTGGCGCGCTGCGGAATGCCCGTGCTAACGGAATTCTGACGGCTTCAATTTCGTGCAATCCCGATTCGCCTATTGCTCAGGAAGCTGAAATAAAAATTGAAGTTGTTGTAGGACCTGAATTTGTTACCGGAAGTACCCGTTTAAAATCGGGAACCGCACAAAAGCTTGTATTAAACATGATTACAACTGTAACCATGATTAAGCTGGGCCGCGTGAAAGGCAATAAAATGGTGAATATGCAGCTGACTAACAAGAAGCTGGTCGATCGGGGCACAAGAATGATTGTCGATGAACTTGGACTTGACTATGAGCAGGCAAAAAATATCTTGTTGATACATGGTTCGGTAAAAAAAGCGGTAGATGCCTTCCGACAGCAGAAATAGTAAAGGTTTATTTATATTTAATCAAATATGTTTTTAAACATATTGCAAACGTTTGCAGGTTGAGTTTTTTTTTTGTTCTTTTGCATCATTGAAAACCGTAACAATTTTCAATCATAAGTATCACAATACACAATTAAACATATAACAAATTAATCAAATTTATGAAAAGAGCCATTTTATTATTTATAGGTTTCTTTTTTATATGGCAGTTGGGGTTTGCTCAGAAAGTAAACATAACCGGAACTGTTACATCGAAAGAAGATGGTTTACCCATTATCGGCGCTTCGATTGTAGAAAAAGGAACTACAAACGGAACCGTTACAAATTTCGATGGTGTTTATACCCTTTCTGTTTCATCGGGAGCTACTTTAGTGTTCAGCTATGTGGGGATGGAAAAAACGGAAAAGCAAGTGACGGGCACAACAGTGTTGAACGTAGTTTTAAAATCAAGCGCTATTGCTATTGATGAAGTAGTCGTAACGGCTATGGGTGTAAAGCAGGAAAAGAAGAGATTGAATTTTGCCGTACAAAGTGTAAATTCAGATGCATTAACTGATGGACGTTCAGCCAATTTTGTGAATTCATTACAAGGAAAAGTTGCCGGTGTGAGTGTGACCAACGCTGGTGGTTCACCTAATTCAGGTTCGCAAATTATTTTACGCGGAATTTCTTCCATCAATCCTTCACAAAATAACGAGCCCTTGTTAATTGTTGATGGAATGCCTATTTCAGGAGGCGGGTCGAGTGCTGCGGTAATCAATCCGAACGATATTGAAAATGTAACTGTCTTAAAAGGTGCCGCCGCGGCCGCACTTTATGGACAGGAAGCGGCAAACGGTGTAATTATGGTGACCACCAAACAGGGTGCTGTAGGCAAAATTTCAACCACGATAAATGCAAGTTTGCAAATTGATCAACCGGTTCGTTTGCCACAAATTCAGCAACTGTTTAGACCCGGATCTTTGGGTTTCTACAAACCATTAACCAATGGCGGTTGGGGTCCGTTGTTGAATGAAGGAGAGAAAATTTATGATAATATCGGAAATTTTTTCAAAAACGGAGTTTATCAGAAATACGATATCAGCATGTCGGGCGGGAGTGAAAATTTTCAGTCCTATGCCTCGGCCAATTATTCGAGCAACGAAGGGATAGTGCCTAACGATTATTTGAGAACGATAGGTCTTATGCTTAAAGGTACTTATCAGATTAACAAAAATCTTTCGGGAATGATGAGTGCGAATATAACCAATAATACTTATCGTAGCGCTGGTTCAATTTCGTCGGTATATACATGGCCGATAAATGATGATATTACAAATTATGAAGATAAGGGTTGGCCTCGTTTTCGATATCTGGATCAAACGAAAAAAGAAGATTCTCCAATCAGTCCTTTGTGGAGCAGATATATGGATTCTGGAGTAAACAAATCGACCCGAAATTTAATGCAAGGTTCTTTAACTTATAAGCTGATTCATAATCTTGATATCACCGGCCGTTTAAGTTACGACCAAAGTAATTATTCATACGATGGGTATTCAGTTCCACGATTCGATGATTCGGTAATTTTACCCAATGCACCTAAATCAAAAGATTACTTAGATCAAGACCTTTTTGCGCAGGATTTAGCCGAGTATGATGCTTATTATAATTCAGTACCATATTTTAGTGAAGAAAAAATCGCCAGCGTTAAGAGTAATGCTGATTCCCGCGATTATTTTGGAGCTTACGAATACAGACAAAGTAAAAGCGAATTGCTTACTGCTTCAGCAATGGCAACTTATAAAATTGAATTGGAAAATGGCATCAATATTGAGTTGCTGGCTGGTTCAGAGATAAAGATGAGGAATGGAATTTCAACTACGATGAAGGGTAGGGACTTTATTATTCCGGGCATATACAGTATGTCAAATGTAAATGAGGTAGCCAAAGTGCAGGATATAGAGTTAAACCACTCAGAGCGTAGAAATGCAGGAGTTTTTGGAGAATTACGGGGCGATTATAAAGGGTTGGCAACATTGAGTGTAACTTCACGCTGGGACTGGTCGTCGACAATTGCCATGAAATATAACCCCTATTATTATCCGTCAATTACAGGAGGATTAATTTTTTCAGAATTATTTAATCTTTCAAATGATTGGTTCTCGTATGGTAAAGTCAGAGGGAACTGGGCGCGTGTAGGTAAAGATGCACCTGCCAATTTGTTCGACCGTAAATTCACTCAATATCCGACTTTACCTGATGGTGGTTATGGCGCAGATCCTGCCAAGTCAGTTGCAAGTAATTTACTTCCTGAGATTTCAGATTCGTGGGAAATTGGTTTTGACACACGTTATTTCGATGGCAAAACGCGATTGGATATTGCCTATTATTCAACGGCTGTTGATAATCAAATTGTAACTGTACGCGTTTCACCGGCATCGGGTTATATTTTGCAAACCCGTAACGAAGGAGATATTAAAAATCAAGGTATTGAATTGACATTGGAACAAGATATAATTAAAAACAAAAAATTATCATGGACTGCCTCTGCTAATTTTGGATTAAACAGAGGCGTTGTAGTTGATTTACCCGACGATATAGTTGAAATACAAGGAACTCAATATGGAGATATTTTCCCGACAGCTTACTTAAATGGGTCAACCACGGCTATTTCAGGAAAAGATTATCTGAGAACTGAAGATGGTCAAGTAATTGTCGGAACAGATGGTTATCCAAAAATAAATCCTACAAAAAGTGTAGTGATTGGTAATCGTGAACCTGATTTTTTATTGGGATTATCAACCAACTTCAAATACAAAGATTTTTCGGTTAGTATGTTGCTCGATGGACGTAAAGGCGGTGATGTGGTGAATGTAACCGGACGTGGACTTTGGAGCGCCGGACAACATAAAGACTTGGAATTTTATCGTGGACGGCAAATAGTTTGGGATGGCGTAGTGAAACAAGCCGATGGTACCTATAAGCAAAATACTACTCCTATTGTGCTTGATTACCGTACCATTACAGAGTTTTATGCCGGTGTGAGTTCAAATTTTATTGAAGATGCATCCTATATTCGATTGAGTTATCTCACATTGTCGTATGATTTATCAAAATATGTAAAGAAAACAATGCTTAAAGGATTAAAATGTTCATTGACAGGAACGAACTTGTTTTTGTTGACAAAATACACTGGCTCTGATCCTCAAACCAATGCAAGCACCAGTTCGGGTGGAACAGGCGGCATGGGTATTGATAATTATCCGGTACCCAATACCCGTAGTTTTAATTTTACTCTTAATGCCAACTTCTAAAATATACTACAACAATGAATACAAAAAATAAATTCAAAAATCTTAGTGCAATTTTAATTGTTGCCATTGGTTTTATGTTGAGCGGATGCGAAGAATGGTTGGATGTGAATACCAGCAAGGATAGTCCGGTGACAGTAACAGCCGATCAATCCTTGCCATTAGTCATTTTTTACGCTTCGCAAATTTGTTACGACCATGCCGAATATGGCATCTATTTATCGCAGGCACTTACCACAGGCGGTCGAAGCCAAACGGGAGCTTATGCTTATAAAAGCGGTTGGGAAATGCTGTCGATGAATCGTCATCCTCAATGGCGTCGACATTTTTACGATATAGGGGTGAATGTAAATGCTTTGATTGATGCTGCCGAAGATATAAATTCTAAAAACTTTATACTTATCGCACGTACAATTCGTCTTCATTCTACATTGCTGACGACCGATGCTTTTGGCGATATTCCACATTCGCAGGTATATCTTTCAAACTCGCCTTCCTACGACACGCAAGAGTCGGTTTACGAATGGATGACTAAAGAAGCCGATGACCTGATTGCTTTGTATAATGACCCAGATTGGGTAGAAAATGCGGATAATAAAGCAATCACAAAGAAAATGGATCGTATTTTCGAAGGAGATTTAGGGAAGTGGCGTGCTTTTACAAAAGCATTAAAAGCCCGCATATTGCTTCGTAAATTACCTAACTGGGATAATACTCCTGCAAACTGCGATAAAATTATTGCAGCGGTTGATGAAGCATTGAATGATCCGTCCTATCAGGATGCCATCTATAAATACGACGGCGGTTCGACAGAGAAAAACTGTCCGTGGGGACCGGCTCAGCCAAAACTGAATCTGGGTTGGGCGCAGGCACGCGAAAACTTGCTTACTGAGGCAATTCCATCAAAATTCCTAACTTATGCACTGTTAGGTAGTTATGTATCTTATGCACAATCAAGAGGTTATGCGCTTGATCCACGCGCTGTTGAGTTGATGACTCCACGTCTAGATGATAAAAGTGTTAGGATTTTACGTTATTTGGAGAATAATATTGGTATGGCTACTTCAATGAAAGTAACTTATTATCCTGATTTGTATGCTGCTGAAGGTAAAAATCCATATTCAAAAAACGATGGTTATATTATGCTTATGTCGAAAGAGGAGTTGCTGTTTATGAAAGCTGAAGCACAATACTGGAAGGGCGACAAACCGGCAGCATATAACACAACTGTAGCTGCTGTTAAAAGAAATATGGAGAGAGTAGGCGTCACAACAGAAAATTCAGTTAAACAAACTTATTACGATCGTTTCTTCCAGATTCGTCTTCCGGGCGAAGCAGTATTCACCATTGCCGACCTGATGCAGCAAAAATATGTAGCTATGTATATGCAGCCGGAACTTTGGACTGATGTTCGTCGTTATAACTATAGCAGTAAAACTAATGGTATTGCTTACGATGGAGTGTATGTTTATACTGTGAAAAGTTGCCACGATGGTTCGAGAAATGTAAATCCTGCAAACTTTTCGGTTGAATATTCCCTTACAAGACCTTATAATCTATATGAAGCTTATTGGAATACAAGCGCCGAATATGGGGTAAATGCCAAATTCTCTCCCAATGCATGGATAACCCGTTTGAATTACGATCCGGAAACGGAAGACAAATACAATCGTAAAGAATTAGAACGACTCGGCGCTTACAAAAATCCAGAATGGTTAAAAAAACGTATGATTTGGGCATATAAAAACAGTTCGGTCGTTACCACAGCCGACGATACCAAATGGAAATAACTTTCTTCAAAATGATAATAACAAATATAAATATGAAAAACTTTCGAAATATAACAGTTGTATTTTTATCAGTGCTGCTGATAACGGCTTGTGATAAAAACGATACATTGGATGGTGCTGTTATTGTTGGAAATATGGCTCCTCATGTTTATTGGGAATTGGGAAGCAGTACGGTTACAGCAGGAAGTAATGTCCCCTTTACTGTTCAGTATTACACAACAGGAACAGAAGAAATTAATAAACTCGAAGTTTGGTATAACTTAACCGAAGAAGAGTCAAAAACTGTAACCTGCCCCTGGACAAAAACTTTTACCTATAATTTTGTGTCAACTAAATCGATTGAAAAACGTATTGCTCAGAAAATATCAGAATATACCCACAATGAAAGTTATTGGAACGATTCACTTCATGCTTATAGTTTTTCTGCTGAATTTCCAACCAGCAATACGCTTGCAACAACTACATGGATAAAACCAAGTTCGTTCGATGCTGAAAAAATGAAGAAATATTTTGGTAATGATTTTATGCAACATTTCAAAGATAGTTTGTTTGGGTTAATGAAAGCAACAGATTTTCAGAAAATGTATCTGGGCTTGAATTTGGTTGATAATTTCAAGGTTTATCTTGATTCCACCAAAAATGAAAATTCCGGAGGTTGGGATTATCATTTCCCGAAAGATGCTCAAGGAAATACTCCTGTTCCACAGGCAATAATCGATATTTATAATACAATACCTTTTGCCGATTTAATTTACAACAGTTCAACCACCAATTATGATGTTGAATACTCACGTTCGTACAAGGTAAATGCAATTTTAAAAGCATTCGACAAAAAGGGAACAATTGGATTGGCTTTAAGTAAAGAAGTTTCACTTAATTAATTACACATTGAATTATGAATATATTAAATAAAATCAAATTATACAGTGTGGTTGTTACCATAAGTATCTGGGCTGTTGGTTGTGTTGATCATGTTCCACTTATCGAACAATTACCAAGTCCGGATGTAGCTTTTAATTATACTGTTACCGACGACGCTTATCAGCTGGATTATTATGTGGGCGCTAATATAAAATTCATCAGTACATCGGCAGTTCAAGGTGAATGTACATGGGATTTTGGCGATGGAGAAACTGCAGTAGGTGATTCAGTAACACACCAATACAATATAGCAGGGACTTATGAAGTAAAGCTTACGGTTGCAGGAGTTGGTTATCTCACACAAAAAATATTAATCAGCGACATTAAACCCATATTAAAACTGAATGCGGTTGTTAATGGCTTGTGCGAAGTACTCACTACTTATGTGACTTTCAATGTGGAGCTTCCAAATCCTGAAGGTTTATCAGAGGAATACACTTGGACATTTCCCTCCGGAGCTTTGGATGAAAATGGTGCCCCCAAAGAATCTTTCGTAGGAAAAGATCCGGGTAAAATCAAATTTAGCAATGTGGGATCTCAGCAGGTCAAATTACAAGTAAAATTAGGCGGTCGTTTATTAGAAGAAGGTATTTTAAATGTTCCGGTCGCCTACAATTCAGCGGTACCAACACTTTACTTTGCTGTTAAATCGGGGAATATTATGGCATTAAAACTGACTAATAATGCACCTGCAACAATGAAAATCAATCCATTTGATATGGGAGTTAAATCAGGACAACATCCATTGAATATTTTATTTAACGATACTTCCTTGTATGTGCTCGATTGTGGACGTCAGTTTATTTACATTAATGATGTTGATGGAAATCAGGGTGACGGACGGATTTTCGTTATGTCGAAGAGTGGTGCGAAAGTCGAAACTATGCTTACAAATACCGGAGCAGCATTCGACGATCCATTTTATGGTTATATTGAGAGTGGTCAATTGTATTTTAGCGATAGAAATACGGGAATTTCAACTATAAATTTGAATGAACGTAATCGCTCTCTTACACGTACCGATTATCCTTATGTAATTCAAAATACATCGTTGAGTTACTATGGACAGGGCTTGAGCTATGGCGCTATGAATGCCGCATTTGGCAAAATTAACGGTATATGGTATTGGTGTAAAACATATAATGGTAATGGAATTTTCCGGTTTACCGATTCCGATATATTTACTTCTACAATTCCTCAAAACACTCCTATTCCAACTTCAGGTGTTGTACTCGAAGGTATGTCGCCGAAATCTTTTGTATGGGATGCTAAAAATCAGGTCATTTATTTTACAATATATGATACAGGCTACGAAGGTTTATATCGTTGTACCATTGCACAACTGGAAGCTATTAAATCGCGCGAACAACTGAACCCATATAAACTGAAACTTGCTAATGGAAAAACCGTTACTCCGGTAACCGAAGCAGGTAAAGGCGAAGGTTCAACAGGTGAGTTTATTGGTATTTGTCAATTGGCTTTGGACGAAAACGATGGTTCTGTTTATTTTGGTTTACGTTCGGCCGATGCTACGGTTAAATCAGGTTTAATGCGATATAATCCGGCAAAAGGGTTCATTGAGTATGTGGTTGAAGGGATAGAAGTATATGGTGTGTCGGTGAATCAAACCAAATCTAAATTATTTTGATGATATTGGCTTCTAATTTTCAAAGGGCGCTATAGAGTCGGTGAAAAAATTGTTTGGTTTGTTCGATATGAACCAAAAGCCCATTTGGGAGTTGATAGTTTTTTAATTATTTCTAAATGAAAAAAACGAGTTACATATTTCTTTTAATTCTTGTTCTGACTAATTTTCAATTCGTTACAGGACAATCGCCCAAGCATGAATTACGATCGACCTGGCTTACTACGGTTTGGCGGTTAGATTGGCCAACGGTTACAGTGCCGCGGGCTACGGGAACTAACGATGCCGAACGTCAGGCAGCTATTCAGCAACAGAAAAACGAGTTCATTTCAATTCTGAATTCGTTGAAAGCCGCTAATATGAATGCAGCATTCTTTCAGGTGCGTAGTATGTGCGATGCGATGTATCAATCATCATACGAACCTTGGAGTGCATTTATTTCGGCCGAACGCGGAGCCAATCCGGGTTACGATCCGTTGACTTTTGCCATTGAAGAGGCTCACAAAAGAGGTATCGAGCTACATGCGTGGTTGAATCCTTACAGATATTCTACTTCATCATCAACACACGGAGAATTACCGACAGATTATTATAATACACATCGCGATTGGTTGCTGGCTTACGACAGTTATACTAAAATTCTGAATCCGGGATTACCGCAAGTGGTTAGTCAGATTAAGAAAGTGGTTGGAGAAATAGTGAATAATTATGATGTGGATGGCATTGTTTTCGACGATTATTTTTATGCTTATGGCGGAACAAGCAATACCTTGGATGCTGAAGCACAGTCGCTTTATAAACCTGCTGATAAAAATCTGGGCGACTGGCGGCGCGAAAACGTCAATCGTATGATTAAAGCTGTATATGATACTATTCAGACGATAAAACCCTATGTTAAATTTGGTGTTTCGCCATTTGGAACATGGACTACCGATGCGACAGTTGCAGCAAACCGTGGAATAATGTTACCATCAGGCGTAGGGGTGACCGGAAATATGTATGCCGAAATTTATTGCGACCCTGTGGCTTGGCTCGAAGAAGGCACTGTCGATTATGTTTCGCCACAACTTTACTGGACAACTTACAGCTCGTATCCTTATGGAAAATTAGCTCCCTGGTGGTCGGATATTACAAATCGTTTTGGTAAACATTTTTATTCGAGCCATTCACTTTCATCTCTGACTGCCGCTTCATCGGTTCCCGCTTCGGGAGTTGTTAAATTAGGAAACGAAGACATTTATATAAAATCACTTTCCACGCTCGAACTTATGGCTATTAACCGAAAAACTCTATCGAAAAGTATGAGGGCTCCCGAGGCTGTAGTTTTCGCACCTTCAGAAATTGCGTTACAAGTTGATTTTAATCGCACGAGTGATGTAAACGATGCACCCGGAAGTGTTTTTTATGCCACTGATAAAATAATTAACACAAGTGGTTTCGTAAGTTATTTAAATCAGAATGTATTCACGCAACCATCTTTAACTCCGATTATTGGTTGGAAAACAAGTGATCATCAAACTTTAGTGGAGAATATTAGTTTGTCAGGTCAGACTTTAACCTGGACGTATGCCGGAACAAATGTGCGGTATGCCATTTATGCCATTCCCAATGCAAACAGAAATGATGCATCGGTTTTTGCTTCCTCTAAATATCTGGTAGGAATGGCGTACAACAAACAATTTGAATTGCCGGCAACCATAAGTTCTGCAACGCATAAAATTGCAGTGTCGGTAGTCGACAGATATGGAAATGAATCTTCACCCCGTGTTATGGGCGAAAGTTTGGTTACATCTGTTGCCGCGGAGTTAGTGTATCCTGCAGAAAATACAACCGCATTACTTCCTTGTATCTTTAAATGGAATGCAGTTGAAATAGCCGACAGTTACGTGTGGCAATTGGCACGCGATGCGCAATTTACCGATTTGGTTTGCTCGCGCGAGACGGAAGAACCTCAGTTTTTCTCAGGTTTACAAACCAATCTGAAAGATAACGTAGAATATTTCTGGAGAGTAAAAACACGAAAAGCAAATGCAGCGGATATATGGTCACAGTCACGTAAATTTACCAGTCATAAATTTCAAATTATTTCTCCTGCAAACGGAAGTAGCAATGTAGCTTTAACGCCGGTTTTTGAGTGGGATAATGTAAGTCCTAATGCTACCTATACACTGGAAATAGCTACTGCAGTTGACTTTAGTGCAGCCAAACAAGTGTTTTTGAGGACTTTACAAACTCCGACTTTAACTTTACCTTCAGGAACATTGATGCCAAGTACTAACTATTATGCCCGCATAAGTGTAACCGATGGAGTTATCCAGGCAACATCCGAAACGGTATTATTTACAACATTGGATGTTCCGATTCCTATTCCGCAGATTACAAAACCAACAAGCGCCAGTACAGTTTTTGGAGAATACATAGAAGTGTGTTGGGACGAACAACCCTCTAAAGGTTTCAGAGTTGAACTATCGAAAGATGCAAGCTTTCCAGTACGTGGTACGACGGTAAAAACCGTAGATGCTTACACCTATTGTACTACATACGAAAATCTGACTCCGGCTACCTATTATATTCGTTTAAAGGCTGCCAATAATGAAGGGCTGACAGATCCTTCTCCTATTGTTTCAGTTATTTTAGATGACAATGCGGCTGTTGATGAGCTTCACCTAAATGATGTAAATTGTTTTGCAAGTACTAATGGACAGGGTAAAAATATCTTGGTTATTAAGTCAAACACCTCATTCACAACCACTATTCGAATGTTCTCGCTTACAGGAATTGAGATTCGACAGATTAATACCGAGATAATGCAGGGTGAAAATATAATAGATTTGAATATTGATAATCTGGCGCGCGGAGTTTATTCTGTTTTAGTTCAAAGCAAAAACAACAAATTGCCATTTAAAATTATATTATAAGTGTAAATCAATATTTTGTATATTTATTCAAAACATGTTAAATAAATTTTCTTAAAAAATAATAACTCTCTATTAATCTCTATTAAATAACTATTTTTAAAAATTATTCATTATGAAAAAACAATTACTTTTTGGAATTGCACTCGTATGTAGTGCTTTCCTAACCAATGTGATGGCTGCTGAGCCGGCGGTTGATCCGGCAATTTATCCAATTCGTGGGACAATGAAGCTTACAAATAAGTGGCTTTACTCCAATAAGTTAGGGAACTATAATGTTGCTGCCGATTTTGTTGCAGCTTCAGGTATGGCGCGTGGTATGGCTGTAAAAGATGGTAAAATGTTATTTATCGACAGAGGAAATAAACAGATTGTCGTGGTCAACGGAGCTACCGGTGCAAAAGAAGCTCCTATTGCTTTAGCAAGCAATCTGTTTACATACATTGGACGTAACAAGGCAAATACTGCTGATAGTATTTGGACTGCAGGTTTATGGGGTTTTCAGGATATTAAAATTGATAATGCCGGAAATGTATTATTAGGCAACATTATTACTTCTAATGCCGGACGTTTTCAAATTTGGAAAGTTGATTTGTCAACAGGAGCTGGTACTCTTGTGATTGATCAACCTGATTTGGCTACCTTGTTTCCAGCAGCAACTTCAATGCGTTTCGATGCTTTTGGAGTATGGGGTGATGTAAATTCAACCGCCGTTATTTTAGCTGCCAACGCATCGGCTACTGCCATGGAAGTTTACAAATGGACAATTACCAATGGAGTGGCAAGCGCACCGTCATTAATTGAACTTGACAACTCCACGGCAACAGGTGCTGATTTGGCAGGTTTGGCTAATCTCGGCTCGGCTCCACAGGTATTTCCATTGGACGACAATTATTTTTATGTAGATGGTAATGCCACTTTCCCCGTGTTGGTCGATAAGGATGGCAATGTTATTGATGGGTTTAAATCAAACTTATCTGCATTGAAAGATTCGGTTACAGCTCCTGCAGCTACACCAAAAACGATATGGACAATGAATCAGGGTCATAATGGTGTTGTAGAGTTTGAAGTTGCAGGTGAATACTTTTTGTTAATGGCAGCAACTAATACTGTTGGAGTGCCACCTTCAACTTTCCGTTTGTTTAAATTTGCTGATGCGGGTAAAGCATTTACAGGATTAGATTGTTTGTGGACATTCCCACAAGCAGGTATGGGTGCTTCTTCAAATGCTTATCGTACTGCAATGCCATGTGTCGAAGTTAGCGGCAATATTGCTAAAATTTATGTTTATACTGGTGAAAATGGTTATGGAATGTATGAATTTAATACACTATATACCGGACTGAAGGACAACGAAATTTCGGAAGTGATGATTACGTTGAGCGGTAATCAAATCCGTATTTCTGAAGAAGTTGCATTCGCTGAAATTATTAGTATAACAGGTCAAAGAATAGTTGCAGCTAAAAATATCTCAACGCTTGATGCTCCAACAACCAAAGGCGTGTATTTAGTTTCGGTAATTGATAAAAACGGAGCTCAGAAAATTCAAAAAGTTGTTATGAACTAATTTGAACGCGTTCCTTACATAAAAGAGGTGGTGACAAATCGCCACCTCTTTTTTCTATCCTTCCTTTTTCTTTTCTGCCCTCAATAGGTGGATAGTGTGTTTTTTTATCTTCAAACATTGGTTAATATGAAAAAAATATACATTTCTACATTTATCCTTCTTTTCTTTTCACTGGTTGTGTTTTCGCAATCAATTTCAATAGATGGTAAAACATACAGTATTGATACCTTATCAAATTTTAAAGTTGGTCCGGGAGCTCAATACACGTCATTACGTTTGAAAAGTAATAATCGTTTAGACGTGTTTTTCTTAAAAGTATATGCAGACAATCCTTATATAACTTTTAGAGCAGCACTCGGTAAGGATTCAATTTATACAGGCGAACAACCTTCTTCAATGGCTAAACGCAAAAGTAAAGAAGGTGCGGTTTATTTTGCCGGAACAAATGGTGATTTCTATGAAACAACAGGTTACGTAGGATATCCCATTGCCGGTTGTGAGGTGGATAATGAATTGGCAAAGATTCCGACGACAAGTCGGAAAATAATTGCCTTCGAAGAAAGTAAGATTCCCGAAATCGGCACAATGACCTATAATGGGAATGTGAAGTTCGGGACGGCAACCTGGACAATTGATAACGTAAACCATTTACGTGGTGAGAATAAACTGGTGCTTTTCAATCAGCACAATGGTAAAATAACCAGAACAAATGCTTTTGGCACTGAAGTGTTGATTCAATTAAAAGATGGAAACTCATGGGGTGTAAATAAAACGGTTAAAGCCAAAATTATTAAGATAGAAAAAAATAAAGGTGGCATGGCTATTCCCAAAGGTTATGCTGTTTTATCAGGACATGGAACAGCTGCCACAAACCTCAATACTTTGTCTGAAAATGATGAAATTGATATAACCCTGAATTTGAATTTGGATGGTCAAACAGCAGCCTATTCGCAAATGGTTGGTGGTGATAACCGGAATCCCATGTTGAAAAACGGCGTTGTGGAAACCGTTCAGGTTTGGAACGAACTACATCCGCGTACAGGCATTGGCTATACTCAGGATAGAAAAACGGTGATTTTTTGTGTGGTTGATGGCCGTGGATTGTCAGCCGGCGCTACAACCAAGCAATTGGCTGAACTGATGCAAAGTGCAGGCGCTTATACTGCTTTCAATATGGATGGAGGAGGTTCCAGTACCATGTATGTGAAAGAATTCGGGCCCATGAATACGCCGAGCGATGGAACGGAACGTTCTGTTTCGAATGGGATTTTTGCTGTCTCGTCGGCTCCGACCGACAATGTTATTTCTGAAATAAAATCATATACCCGTAAAATTTATTTGCCACATTACGGAGTTTTTATGCCGGAATTTTTGGGATATAATCAATACGGTGTCTTAATTAATAAAAACTTACAAGGCGTAACTTTAAGTTGTTCGCCCGAAGTAGGTGAGATTGCTCCTGATGGTCGTTTTGTGGCTTCAGGTACGCAGGGTGGACTTGTTACGGCTACTTACAATAACAATATAACCACTCAGTTCCAGGTTGAACTGGTTGCTTCGGCCGAAATTGCTTTTCGGTTAGATTCGGTTGTTATCGATAACAGATTCGAATATCCTGTACAGGTACAGAGTTTAATTAATAACAACACTATGGATGTTATGCCTGCTGCGTTAAGCTGGACGGTGAAGGATCCGACTGTGTGTTCGGTTGAGAATGGAATAGTTAAGGGAGTGAAGAATGGTACTACTTATGTGATTGGAGCTTTAGGTGATTTCAAAGATTCTATCAAGGTAAGCGTTCAAAATCCTGCTTCAGGCAGCATGATTGATGATAATTTTGCTCCCGAACAATGGAGCCTTGAAGCTTCATCAGTTTTAAACGCAGTGCTTAATACACAAAATCTCCCTTCGGGTTGGTCGCATGGTTCGGCTGTAAATTACATTTACACATCAACCCGTGCGCCATATATCAAACTTTCGAATAAATTAGCTTTGTACGGAATGCCCGATACAGTGAAAGTAATCTTGAATGTAGGCGATATAACATTAAATAAAGTGATTATGTCGTTAAATGCGAATAATTCGGATCAGTCAGTTACAAAAGAATTTACTGATATTCCCAAGAATACTGAAACTCAGCTTTCTTTTGCCACGAGTACATTATTCAATACGGCAGATATTGCAGTATTTCCAATCTGGCTGAACTACCTGAATTTTTATTTAGGAGCTCAAACAGCTAATCAGGCTTATACGCTGGCAATGAAAGAAATCGTCTTGTGTTATAAAGGAGTTCAAATTTCAGGGACACCTTCAGTCTTGATGTCAAACCTCAGTATTTATCCAAATCCGGTAAGCGGAGATGACTTGTTTATCAGATTGTCCGAAACAAGTGAACAAGCAGTTCAGATAGACTTGTTTACAACTTTAGGACAACTTGTTCGTACCGAACAATTCTATAATCATTCAAAGACTAATGAATTAATTTTTCCGGTAAATAACCTGAAAAAGGGTACTTATTTATTAAGAGTATCATTCAAAGGTAAAACCGAGTCTTTCAAGTTACAAATAAAATAACTGCCAAACTCTCATATCTATTTCGGTTCTTCTTATCAAATAATTTGTAAAACAATATATTATGAAAACAAGTAAAACATGGTTATTTCTATTTGTTGTGGTGGCAGGATCATTGTCTGCGCAAACAATTACTGTTATGAATCGTTTTAAAATGCCTGTAGCGACAAATGCTTTTTATCCGGTATTGAACCAAAACGGAGATAAAATATTGTTTACTTCTGACGGCTATAATGGACTTTCGATGTACGATTTAACAACAAAATCGGTTACAAATATCAGCGACCATCCCGGCGCCGGTTACGAACCTATGTTCGATGCCAGCGATTCAAAAGTTTTTTATCGCAAAACAACTTACGAAAACAGGCGAAGAATGGATGCTATCGAAAGTTTTGAGTTAGTGAATAACAAAAAAGTGCTTATGCTTCCACCGCAGCGCGATTTAAAACAGGTACGCAACTTCCATAACGGATTTCTTGTAACAGCCGACAGAAAATTATTAAAATCTACTTTTGGTAAAAACGCCAAAGCCTTACCTGTTTATGTTACGACCCAGGATTTGAAGATTTATTTATACAAAGATGAAAAGTTTCAGATTCTAAATCCTTTGAATGAGGCTGAAAGCAGATATTTGTGGGTTTCGTTGTCACCAAATGCTAAAATGATACTTTTCACAGCGGCCGGAAAAGGAACCTACATTTGCGATTTGAATGGCAAAATTCTGGCATCTCTCGGTTCACTGAATGCACCTGTTTGGTACGACGATCAATATGTGGTTGGCATGCAGGATAAAGACGATGGACAGGTAATTACATCATCGAAAGTGATTATGATGTCGGTAAATGGTAAAATAAAAACTCAAATCAGTCAGGCTGATGAAATTGCCATGTACCCGACTGCTTCTGCGAAGGGAGGAAAAATTGCGTATAATACGCTCGATGGCAAAATTCTGGTAACTGAAATTGAAATTAAATAGTACTGAGAAAATGAAATATAAAATATCATTATTAATCTGCTTTATATTTGCTTTCGGATTAAATGCTCAAAACCTGACAGGAATAAAAATTTGTATAAATCCCGGTCATGGTGGATACGACAGTGATGACAGAAACGTGGTAATTGCGCCTTATACTTCAGGCGATCCGAATGGATTTTGGGAGTCGAAGTCTAATCTTGATAAGGGCTTACAATTACGGTCGATGCTCGAAGCTGCGGGGGCAACTGTTATCATTACCCGAACCACCAATACCACTGCCGACGATTTACCCCTTACACAAATTGTGGCAATGGCTAATCAGTCCGGTGTCGATTTTATGCTATCGATTCACAGTAATGCCGGAAACGGTGTCGCCAATTATGTGTTGATGCTTTATGCCGGACTCGATGCTACCGATACATATACTTATCCTACTGCTACTCCATGGTCGGACAAAAGCAGAGAAATAAGTACTGAGATAGCTCAAAACCTTTACACAAATCAAATTACTACCTGGTCGTCTACATATTCAATACGGGGAGATAAAACTTTTGGACGTACAGCCATGGGTTGGAGCGATGGATATGGGGTGTTGCGTGGATTAGCTGTACCCGGCGTAATTTCGGAAGGAATGATGCACGATTATATTCCAGAAGCTTATCGCTTGATGAATATGGAATACAAATGGCTCGAAGCCTGGAATTTCTTTAAATCGTTTTGTGCTTATTATAATGCAGGACAAATCATTACCGGAAATATTGCCGGTTCAGTACGCGACATTCGCCTTCCCCTTGAAACCTCATATAATAAATTTGCAGGACGAGACCGGCTTTTACCACTGAACGGTGCAATACTTACTTTGGTCGAAACAGGCGAAACTTATACTGCGGATCAACTGCAAAATGGTGTGTTTGTATTTAAAAACCTATCTCCGGGCGTATATCATGTGAAAGCTGAAAAGGATGGATATTATCCACAAACTCAGGAAATAACAGTTACCGCCAATAATACTGTTTATTTTAATTTCGGATTAAACCGCATACGGAATACGCCTCCGCAGGTTATTTCTTATTCACCCGATGTGGCAATAACCGACAGTGTGGAAGCTTCGACAGATATTGTATTGAATTTCAATTGGGATATGGATGAAACAACAACAACTCCTGCATTTTCAATAACGCCGCATGTTGAAGGTAAAATCACTTATGAAGATACTCAATATCGGTTGCGTTTCACTCCTGATAAACCGTTTGAGAAATCGACAATTTATACAGTAAAACTTGCTAAATCAGCTTCACATCCCGATAATTTAAGCATGACTGAAGATTTCAGTTTTCAGTTTCTTACCAAAAACAGAAATCGTTTGGCGTTGCTGACAAGCTATCCTTATCAGGGAAATAATCAAGTGTATAATGTTGCTCCGAATTTCCGTTTGATTTTTGACCGCAAATTAAACACAACAAATATCCAATCTGCCATCAGGGTGTTGGACGAAAATGGAGTTGTACTTGCCAAAAATGCCCGTTCGGTTGTCAACAACTCGGTTTCAGCGCCCTATGGCTCAACGTATTTTAGCTTGTCATCTAATCTGGTGGCAGGAAAAGAGTACACGTTAGTTGTCGATGGAGATGTCGCAGACGAAGTAGGAATGGAAGTTGTCGAGCCGATTGCTATAAAATTCAGGGCTGCAAACGTGCTGGTAACTACCCAGCCGGTTGTTGAGTCTTTCGAAACCGTAAGTTATGTTTTTGATGAATCACAAAGTGTGGATGCCACAACAGCAACAACGACAACTTCGTCGACCAGATTATTCGGAAGTTTCTCTAATAAATTTGCAGCTGCAATAAACACTCAGGCAGGGTTTGCTACATTTAAAGCCAATTCACCGGTTATTGTTAATAATCAAAAAGTAATTGGATTGCATGTTTATGGTGATCTGACAGGAAATGAGTTACAACTTCAGTTCACTGCCGGCGCCGAAGTAAAATATGTAAAACTTTGCGATTTGAATTTCAGGGGTTGGGAGTTTCATGAAGTAGAATTGACTTCGTTAGCACCTTTAACCGATTACCAGTTGACCGGTTACAGGATCGTCAGAAAGAGTAATTGGCTTTTCTCTGCCAACGTTGAAGTTTATGTTGATAACATGCTTTTGTACGATGAAATGATTTCGTCGGTAAGCAATATTGCCGATGTTTCAATCAAGATTTATCCGAATCCAGCAGTTAATTTTGTAAGGGTCTCCGGTTTGGATACCGAAAATACCGTTTTGCAGCTGTATTCAATTAACGGAACTATCCTGAAAGAAGTTCAGGCAATTGAAATGAATATTCAGGATATTGCGGTCGGTACTTATATTTTGAGAATTCAATATAAGAATCAGATGATTACACGACCTTTGATAATTTCCAGATAGATTATAAAGAAGGATGGATTCTTTGCTGAATCCATTCTTCTTTGTTTTTTATCACTGGCTTTTCTTATAACTCAGCACTGCCCAGCCGTTGAAAAACATGGCAGGTGGCGTTTTGAAAAGTATGATACAAAAAAGTCTTGTTAACAGGCATACTATAACAGTATTAGGCGATAATTTAGTCTTAATTATTCTTGATGAGTTTGAATAAATGGGTTTATAGTGTAGTTATACATCCCATTTTAACATTATTATTCGTTTTAATAGCTGTTTGCTTATTGATCAAATCTTCTTCAAAACGCGGTGGTATTTCAAGGATTATATCAGCATTGTCTTGTCCCACACTGAGCAACGCATCGTTATAATTCTGCGAAACATTTGTCATTTTGAGATACCCCGACGAAACAACCTTTTGGATCAATCGTTCCGAATACGGACTATGATTATTGTCCACTACTGCCAAATTAATATTTAATCTCAAAATTGGCAACCAATGGAAGCAACGCCAGCGAAACAAACGGCAAAACAATCACCATCCGAGGCAATGATTTGTTTCGGATAATTTGTTTTGAATTCCTTTTATAATAAAAGTTTCAACATGCCGGAGTTGTTAACAATTGATCGGATTTTTAGATAGTTCAACTATTTCACTTTTACCTTTCTGAAAACCCAGTGCTTTTGAAGTGTGTAGTTGAATGCAAGTGAAACGAATAGGTCGGTGATGATACGGCTGATTTTATAGTCGATGCGCAAAAACGTTGTAATAAAATAGGTGCCGCTGGACTTCAATAAGATGCTGTTTAGCACAACAAGTGCAAATTTAAGCAATTGTCTGTATATGGAACTTCTGTACGGATTTTTTTTTGAGCGAAAGGTCCAGCCTTTATTTAAACTGAAATTTATAATTGCCCCGACGACCCCGCCAATAGCAATTGATATTGTATAGTGTACATGAAAAACCTCAGTAACAAATACCATGATGGCGTAATCACTTAATCCACCGATAAATGCAGACAGTTGGGCTTTGGCAAATACAAATATCCTCTCCACTATATTATAAGTTTTTAGCAGCCTCTTTTTCTTTTTTATCTCGGATATCACCTAATTTCAATAGTTTTATGGTGTCAATAATATTGGTAATGAGCAGAATTATACAAGCGAGTGCGGTTGAATAATGTATTGAACCATTTACTAAAACTTCCAGAATTAAAATCAATGAAATAATAATCCGCACTTCTGTCGGTCCTAATTTTCCCGAATCAATAGAATATTCATTGGTGATTTTGTAACGAAGAAGCGCGGTAAGCATTTCCCAACCATACAATACCACAAATCCAAACCCAAATAATTCCCATGGATTTTTTGCGTAAACGATAAATCCGCATCCTATCAATATAATCCCAACCCAGTCGGTAGTAATATCGAGCGTAAAGCCATACCATTTTCTTGGTATTCTCCGATAATAAGCAATCCTGCCGTCTAACGAATCGCCAAACCAGCTAACAAAAAATCCAAAAACACCTATCAACAGGTATACAGGGCTAATGTAATATGCCAAAATAAAAGAAAGAAAAATAATGATATTTCCCGAAAAACCAATGCCGGTCAGCATGTCAGAGCTAATCCATGAAGGGACACGTTGGACGAGAAACGCTATGAATTGTTGCTCATATTTTTTTAGTATATTGGTGCGTTGCCGATCTTTCGAAATTATAACTAGTGGGGATAAATCCTCGTTTTTAGTTTTGTCTTCCATGTTTTTTTGTTTTTAGTGTTATTGTCAAATTAAAGCGGTATAATTATGCAAATACCTATTTGTTAAGTTGTTATCGTTTAGGAATTAGATTTCAGAGTTTGAAGTTGTTATCGACCTTTTGGAACCGCTCAATGAATTTTGCAGTAGAATTGCAAAAATTAAACACGTTAACAGCTTAAAATATTTTTCACATTAAAAATACAAAGATAAACAATAATCTTTTATTTAACAGCTTTGTCACACTATTTTTATATTATTCGAGTTTAAATTTGAATTTCTTCATACTTGCAGCAATTAAAAAAGCTGCCCATCCCTAACAAAACTCTCAATTCCGGAGTAATCGATGTAAATCCCAATCCCTTGATCGTGATTTTTTTACACTGATAATGTACCTGCGAAAACCAGTGAAAAAGAAACCGGCATATTTTCAATGAGAAACATCATTCCCGAAAGCATAATAACCGGTAGAATATGTACCATGCCGGAAATAAGTAGCGCTTGAAAGAAAACTCGGTGTTTGATAAGAAAACGTCAAGGTCAAGGCGCACGAAGCAGCGAAAACACGGAGTCACGCCAAGGCGGAATGAGTAGTTTTTTGCTAAAATTGAAAGGTAGTATTCCTCAAAAAAAAGCATGCATATATTTGATAAAAGCATTAGTATCCCCTTAAATCTACCAAAAGGCGACTTGAAGACCAAGTCTACTCTATTTTATTAAAAAATTGAATCTAACTTTATACAAGTTAGTTGAAAGTTAATCGGGGGCAGATGACAAGAAAATAATTGTGAATATATTTTGTTTTGTTTCTATAATGCACTATATTTGCTGCGAAATAGAAATGTTTTATATTATGAATTACTTGGAGTTTAGGAATAAGATGTTTGATTTAGGCTGTTTTAGCATCAATCAGGTATATGCATGGCAACCGAATTTTGATAGAAATAATTTTTTACATTGGATAAGAAGAGGGTTGTTGATACGATTGAGGCAGGGTTATTACACTTTTCCCGAGTATCTGAACAAGCCCGATTTTAGCCTGTATTTTGCCAATCGAATTTATAAGCCTTCCTATGTCAGTTTACATACCGCATTGGCGTTTTATGGAATGATACCGGAGGCGGTGGTTCAAATTACCAGTGTGACATCGCTTAAAACAGCTAATTTTAAAAATCCGTTCGGGGAGTTCTCTTACAAAAGCGTACGTGCGGATTTTATGTATGGGTATAACATTAGACCTATTGCCGACGGACGAACGTTGCAACTTGCCAAGCCTGAAAAAGCCCTCCTTGACTTGCTCTATTTATACCCTTTTTATAATACCTCAAATGAACTGGAAGGGCTACGACTGGATGAAGATTTTATGCAAGACGAGTTTGATTGGGAGTTAATGCAGACCTATACTCTTCAATTCAAAAACAAGACACTTGAAAAGAGGGTAAATTTATTAATAAATATGTATAAACTATGATTCAACCGGAACTAATCAAAAACTATTTTCCTCCAGCGCTGAGAGAGAATGCTGTATTTCAGAAATATATATTAAAAGAATACCTGCAATTATCTATACTTGATTTTTTATCAACTACCGCCTATATTCGTAAAGTTACTTTTATAGGCGACACCAACCTTCGATTGGTAAAAGGTATCGACCGGTTTTCAGAAGATTTGGATTTTGATTGCAAAAACTTATCAAAGGAAGAATTTATGGAGATGACAGATATCGTTTTGCAATTTTTGCAACGTAGTGGTATACGTGTGGAAGTTCACGATAAGGAAAGTGATAAATTAAAAGCATTCCGGCGAAATATACATTTTCCGGAATTACTCTTTGATTTGGGTCTGACCGGAAATAAAGACGAGCGATTCCTGATAAAAATAGAAAGTCAGGATCAACAAATAATCTATAACAGGGTAATGACCAATATCAAAGGTTGTGGTTTCTTTTTCTCATTTCCGGTACCAACGGATGAAGTTTTATGTGCAATGAAACTATCGGCAATGCTTTCACGACAGAAAGGTCGTGATTTTTACGATGCCATGTTCTTGTTGGCGCAAGCCAAACCAGACTATCATTTTTTATCTGTGCAAAGTGGCGTTCACAATCTGGACGAATTAAAATCTGCCACCGCTGAAATACTGAAAACAGTTGATTTGAAAAAAAAGATGAAAGATTTTGAACACCTATTGTTTAACAAAGTAAATGCCGCACGTATCCTTCGCATTGGAGAGTTTATTGATGAACTGAAATGAGTTTGCAATGAGTATCTATGATTTAAGGAGGAAAGATACAGAAAATCAGTGAAAATTAGGATAAACAATGTTGCAAAAAAATCATGCTTATGATTTGATAAAAGCATTAGTATGAGTTTTTGAAATTCTCATTGAGATGGATGAATGCGTAATGAAACAAGACTGAGAGTGATTTTTTAGTCTTGCTTTTTTTGAGAAAACCATAATCGTACACGGATACATTGCTTTTTTACTTCAAAATTAGAGACAGGAAGCCTATAAATGATGAAAACTTTACAAATAACCCGATAAATACTTATAATCATGCATTTACTTCGAATCTTTTTTTTACATTTGTTGCGAATAATTTATAAATCTACTCACAATTCAATACTTAAAAATTATGATTTACCTTGTTATTATTGGAGTTATTGTACTGGCGATTGGTTTTTCTGTCAAAAAATCAAATTCTCCTTTAAATCAGTTTGCCGGAACTATTAAAATGATAGGGGCTGGCATTATCATCGTTGGCGCTGTTTTAGCCTCTATCGTTCAGATAAATCCCGGCGAAATAGGCGTCCAGAAGCTTTTTGGGAAAGTCAATAATAATATCCTCGAAAGCGGTTTAAACGTCGTCAATCCGCTTGTTGATGTTGTTACGTTCGACACTAAAACCCAAAACTACACCATGTCGGGAGTGCTGGATGAAGGTGAAAAGTCAGCAGATGACGCCATACGCGTTTTATCGGCCGATGGACTGGAAGTGATTATTGATTTAACTGTTTTATATAAAGTTATACCAAGTCAGGCGCCTCGTATTTTACAGGAAATCGGTACCGATTATAAAAATACCATTGTGCGTCCCATTTGCCGTACTAAAATCAGAGACAATGCTGTTTACTACGATGCTGTAGCTTTGTATTCGACCAAACGTGACGAATTTCAGGGTCGCATTTTCAAAACCATTGAAACCGATTTTAAAACAAGAGGATTGATGTTGGAACAGTTGTTGGTCAGGAATATAACACTTCCGGCTTCGGTGAAGACAACGATTGAATCTAAAATTAATGCCGAACAAGAAGCGCAAAAGATGACTTTCGTACTTCAGAAAGAGAAACAGGAAGCCGAGCGTAAACGCGTTGAAGCCCAGGGAATTGCCGATTATCAGAAAATATTAAGCGTCGGATTGAGCGATAAACAATTACAGTACGAGATGATTAAAGCCATCGCTACTTCGCCAAATGCTAAATTAATTATTATGGGCGGTGGTAAAAACAGCACACCGGTAATTCTGGATACAAAATAAGACTCCTCAACTCCAGTAAAATCGGGATATAATTTGAAATTACAGTCCCCAATTGAACACTTAAAAAAAGCTGCCAGATTTCTCTGACGGTTTTTTTTGTGAGTTTTTTAAGTTCGAAAATATTTGTTTTTAAGCTTAATAGACCTCCAAAATGAGCTGTAAATAAAATTTAGGTGAGCTGAGTTTTTATAGGATTGTCTGCAAAGTTTTCTACATTTTCAATTGAACCTCGTCGAGCGATTTTTATTCGCCCATGGAAGCTTCTTCTCGCGATTCCAAATGATAATCTCAATTTTTCAGGTCGCTAAGCGGATAATCATTTTATTAAACTTTTGTAGTAAATTTGCAAAACAAAAAATAATTTTATCTATGCCCCGCGACAAAGCCATTCTCAAAGAGCAGCTCACCCAGCTTTCGAAAAAAGAACTCGTCGAAATGCTGCTGAAGCTGTCGGCCAAACGCTATAATTATGAGTATTTGCTGGTGAATTTTCTGGATAAAGAGGGCGGAGAACAAACACTTTACGAAGAGGCGAAGGAAGACATTGTCGGCCTGTGCCAAAAAGAATACAGAGGCAGAACGATTCAAAAACAGGCAGTGAATAAGCTGAATGCCTGCGTGAAGCGAATCAACGAATTTACCATCGAGACCAAAAGTAAAAAATTGGAAGCGGATCTGGTGTTCTACGTTTTGGAATTGCAGTTCTCTAACCCCGTGAAAGTGTTTGGTGCGCGCGTTTCGGGTTACGATTACAAAGTGGGTATATTGCTCAAACGACTGATAACATTGGTTACCAAAAAAATGCACCCTGATTATCTGGTCGATTATCAGGATAAAATAAATGATTTTCTAACCCAATTACACAAAACATCCAATCGCATCAACACCATCAGGGAATTGCCCGAAAGGATGGAATGATAAGTGATCTGAGTTATCCGAGGTTCTTTCTTTTCCTCCATACCTGCCATGAATTCACCAGGTTCTGCCAAAGCACATAAGCGCCTGGCCCGATGGATGAAATGGGATCGAGGTACGTTTGAGCCATCCAAATGGAAAGTACCGTGTTTTTTTGCCCAAGTCCCTGACCGCCAGCCACAGTGTCATCGTGTTTACGGCCGATTTTACGCCCAAGCCAGAACTGAGCTCCGCAAACTGCAAAAGCAAACAGACCAATCAGTATTTCGACAACGATATGCGATTGTCCCTGCTCAATTATGAATTGTACCGTACGTCCGGTAACAATTGTAAGCGCAATACTCCAAAGATAGAAAGAAAGACCCGACTTTGTTTGAAGGAATCCGGATGTTTTAGGGGCAAATTTATTGAGCATCAAAGCAATAATAAAGGGCATAACCAACAGAAAAACCACTTTCTTGGAGATTTCGAAAACAGAACTCAGAAAAGGCAACTCGTTGTAACCTATATAAGAGAAGAACAAAGGAGCGAAAATGGCAACGGTCAGATTACTTATAAGACTGTAGGCTGTCAGACTGGCCACATTTCCCTTCAGCATGCCGGTAATAACAGGCGCCGAAGTTGCCGTGGGAGCTAACACGCAAATCATCACACCCTGTGCCAGTGTTGAATTAAAAGGGTTGAGAACGAAAAACACACTTATACTGCCAACTATTTGAATAAGAATGAGCCATAAATGCATGCGGGTGAAACGGATTTCGCTCCACGACAGCTTTACATAAGTAAGCAGTAACATGATGAAAATCAAGTAGGGAGTTATAAATGACAATGCCCCCACGTAGCTATGCAACAATATGCCCAGCGTCATGGCGATGGGCATCATATATCCTTTTAATTTTTTAAGCATCGAAATTAGTCAACAACAACAATTTTCTTTTTATTTAATTTGACGGGTTGCATAGCCATAAACGGGCAATTTTATTTAAATAAAGGCAATAGGGGCAAAAATAATAAAAAAGCCCATAAAACGGGGAATCATAAATCATAAATTAAATTAATTGATTGCCGGCAGGGAAAAATAAAAATATGTGTAACTACTCAGCGCCCTAATAAATTTGATAATAATCAGCCATTTA
>DIFH01000087.1:0-8034 GCA_002427615.1 Paludibacter sp. UBA5753 | reverse complement strand
TAAAGGGTGCTGAGTAGTTACAAATATGTACACAAGTCATCGGATGACTAATTAGAATTCTGCAAATTACTAAAACAGAGGCATACTTAGTGATCCAATGACTTTCCGATACTTAATATTGGGCTGTGGATTTTTAGCGCTATTTTTCAATCAAAGAAAAACGAGTTTCAATATCCAACTGTTTGTGCCACAATGAACTGATATTTATCATCAAGTTTTAAAACTTTCAACAATTCGGTTTCCTGAGCTCCTGCACGGACCACACATTTCAATCCTTCCGAAGCGCAATATAAATATACATTTTGCGAGCAATGACCGGCATCGAGCGAAGCCAACCGGACCCGTTTATCCGCTTCCACCTTTTTTTCGCCTTCGTAAGTTTTATAATCGGCAATAAAGACAAGGTTTAACGGAGCGCCTTTGACAAAATCCTGTTTGCCGGCAAGTTCACGAAAATCGCCCTCAACAACCGGTTCGAGTTGATGCTTTTGCGGGTTGTAAAAATAAATTCCATTGGCTAACAACGCGTAAGTTTGAAGCGGATAAAGCGCCATAGCCGAGGGTACGGTTCGTTTTCCGTTTTTCCGATTTATGCCGTTGGCTGCCCAAAGTATTTCGGATAAGTGTTTCATTGATAGATTCTTTGTTTCGAACTGACGATCGCTTTTACGGTTTTGCAAGGCGGTCATCAATGGTTTCCCGCCCAAAGTGTCGGGAGTTTCCAAACGAATGGTGTCGAACTTCGTTAACTCCATGGGCACAACAGCTTCCTGTTTATTGTTGCTGTATTCTTTATCGGACTGTTGGCAGGATGCGACTGCCAATAAAGCAGCCAAAAGGATAAGGTGAATTTTTTGCATGACTATATTTTTTTTTAATTTGATTTTTACCTGTCAAAAATACAACTTTTTCGAGTATTTTTGTGTTTTATACTGCTAATGTAGTTTATAATTTTTAAATGTAGTAACATCAAATATTCTTTTTGCCCTGATATTGACTTCGTTCGGCGGTTTAATTTGGTTATTTTAGATTGATACCTTTTATATCCGATTTTACATTAGGACTGTTAATGGCTTTGGTAGCCGGTATTATGGTGTTTATTTCAGTAGACGAATTGCTCCCTATCGCCGAAAAATATGGCGAACATCATTTCTCGATTGCAGGGTTTGTGGTTGGTATGGAAGTTATGTCCATCAGTTTGTTGATGCTATGATCCCTCAAAATTTCTCCGAAAAAGGGAGACTTTAGCACTTGAAATCATAAAATTTCAGCTTTTTGAACCCTTAACATTGAACACAAAATATAAAACACAAAATAAATTTATGACACCCAAACAACCGGGAATTACCCGATTCACAGATATTAATCTTCGCGAAATAGTTCCTTTTATTCACTGGACTTTTTTCTTTATGGCTTGGCGACTGAATGGCAAATACGAAGGTATCGAAACTGCTTGCGATTGCACTTCATGCCGTGTAAGTTGGTTGCAAAAATTTCCTTTGGACGAAAGAGAAAAAGCTGAGGAAGCCCTGAAACTTTATAAAGATGCGCAAGAAATGCTTCGTCGTTTCCTGGAGGAAAAAATTGTCGTCATCAATGCCATGGTAGGAATTTATCCTGCCTATTCCGACGAGGATGACATCATTGTTGAGTTTGAGAACCGGAAAATAACTATTCCCGTTTTGCGTCAGCAAATTCCATCTTCGGATGGCTTTTGTTATTCACTTGCCGATTTTCTGAAACCCCAAAACGATCATGTAGGCGTTTTTGCCAACACAGTGCTGGGAGTCGAATCGTTTGCCGGAACGTTTGAGAAAGATGACGATATGTATCATTCTATTTTGATCAAAACATTGTCCGACCGACTTGCCGAAGCCACTGCCGAATGGCTGCACTACAAAGTTCGGAAGGAAATCTGGGGCTACGCTCCCGATGAACCGCTCGATGTAAATGAAATGTTCAAAACGCATTACACCGGCATTCGTCCGGCTGTGGGTTATCCTTCTTTGCCCGACCAATCTATCATTTTTAGGCTTGAACCGCTGATAAAGTTCAACGAATTAGGCATTACGCTGACCGAAAACGGAGCCATGTTTCCCAATGCATCGGTCAGCGGCTTGATTTTCGATCATCCGAAATCAAAGTACTTCAATATTGGCAAGATTGATGAAAATCAGTTTCATGACTATGCTCGCCGTTGTGGAAAATCGCCGGATGTTTTACGCAAATGGCTGGCATCAAATTTATAATGGGTTATTCCGTCTTTGGCGAGACAAACTTTCAAACTTTTTTTCGTATTTTTCCTCTATAAAACTTTCAAGATTTTTATGTTGACCCGCTTATAAATCGTATATTTTTATGTAAGTTTGCAGCCTCATTATTAATCAGAAAGAATGCGTATCGATATTATTTCCGCCGTACCTGAATTACTCGAGAGCCCGTTGAATTATTCCATTATAAAGCGTGCCCGCGACAAAGGTTTAGTTGAGATTCACGTGCATAATTTACGCGAATATACTACCAATAAGTATCGTCGGGTGGACGATTATGCTTTTGGTTTCAGCGCCGGCATGGTTTTGCAAATCGAACCGATCGACCGGATTATTTCTTTGTTGAAAAGTGAGCGCAACTACGACGAAGTGATTTATACTTCGCCCGATGGAGAAAAGTTCAATCAGAAAATGGCCAACCGGCTGTCGATGTCCAACAATCTAATGATTCTTTGCGGGCATTATAAAGGCATCGATCACCGCATTCGCGAACATTTGATTACAAAAGAAATAACCGTGGGCGATTACGTGTTGACCGGTGGCGAACTCCCAGCCGCCATCATGACGGATGCCATTGTGCGCTTAATTCCGGGAGCTATCGGCGATGAAACTTCGGCGCTTTCCGATTCGTTTCAGGATAATTTGCTGGCGCCACCTGTTTATACCCGTCCGGCAGAATACAAAGGTTGGAAAGTCCCCGATATTTTGCTTTCCGGTCATCAGGCAAATGTGGATGAATGGAATCATCAACAATCGGTGGAGCGGACGAAACGGTTGAGACCCGATTTGCTGGATTAATGCTTTGAAATATGGATGACATTGATTTTATAAAGTTGATTATCAGGTGATGTTTTGGCTTGTTGAGTTTTTTAAGAATGATAAAATTATTTCAATCATTTTATAAATTAAAATTCAATACAATTTCTTAACCAGTATATTAATTTTAAACCAAATTTTCATGTCTACTTCTATCTTTATTTTTTATCTTGCTGCAATTAATCTGATAAGTGGAGTTATATTTGTGTCGGATAAAAAAGCTGCGGTAAGAAGGCATCGCAGAGTTTCCGAAATAGTTTTACATATTCTGGAAGCGCTTGGAGGCGTATTTGCCATTTGTTTTCTTATGTGTGTTCTCCGCCATAAAAACCGCAAGTTCAGTTATTCTGGATGGACTTGGTTAATACTGATTTGGTGGATAATAATGCTCTATGTTTTCAAAATGTTTTTTTAATTTTTTGATATAACGTCTTGTAACTGCTTTTGCAACAGAAAAGGTCAACAAATATTTTACTATCCAAAAACAAAAAACATGAGAGGGAAAGAAACATGGAAGGATGAATACCTGAAATGGATATGAGAGTTCGCTAATGCCAACGGATTTATCCGAACTCATTTTGAAAAGAGGATATCAAACAAAACCGGCTCAAATAAAAATTCTATGTATTTGTAAAAAACAATGTCCGATAAAAGATTAAAACAGTCCGATAAAATAACTCAAACATTATAATGCTCTCTCATGACAAAAATTAAAGCAGGCGTAATTGGCGGCGCAGGATATACCGCAGGCGAATTACTTCGTATTTTGATTTACCACCCGAATGTGGAAATCGTATTTGTAAACAGCAGCAGCAATGCCGGAAATCCGATAACCGATGTTCATAGTGGGTTGGTTGGCGAAACGGATTTGGTGTTTACCTCCGAATTACCTTTCGATAAAGTGGATGTGCTTTTCCTTTGCTCGGCACATGGAGACAGCAAAAAGTTTATGGACGAAAATAAACTTCCGGCCGAATTGAAAATCATCGACCTCTCGACCGATTACCGCGAGAAACGTGCCGATCACGATTTTGTGTATGGATTGCCGGAACTGAATCGCGAAGCCATTCGTAAAGCACAACATATTGCCAATCCGGGTTGTTTTGCCACAGCTATTCAACTGGCATTGTTGCCATTGGCAGCTGCCGGTTTGTTGAATGACGAAGTGCATGTAAATGCCATTACCGGTTCGACCGGAGCAGGAGCAAAACCCACATCTACTTCTCATTTCAGTTGGAGAAATAACAATATTTCAATATACAAACCCTTCGGTCATCAGCATTTAGTGGAAATAAGGCAATCCTTGCGTCAATTGCAGTCCCGGTTCGATGAAGCCGTCAATTTTATCCCTGTACGCGGTAATTTTGCCCGTGGAATTTATGCAACAAGCTATATTAATTTTCCGTTAGGCATTGATGATGCCAAACAATTATACAAAGATTTTTATAAAGATGCTGCTTTTACTTTTGTTACCGATAAAAATCCAGATATGAAGCAAGTGGTGAACACCAATAAAGCGATTGTTTATCTTGAAAAACATGGCGATAAGCTGTTAATTGTTTCAATAATTGATAACTTGCTGAAAGGAGCTTCGGGGCAGGCAGTGCAAAACATGAACCTGATGTTCGGACTTGACGAAAAAACCGGACTGGGATTGAAAGCCATAGGTTTTTAAAAATTGTCTGATTTTTAATTAAAAAAGGAGTATCTTGCTTTTAAATAATGTAAAAAAACTGCCTCTTGTAGTAGTAAAACTACCCGCAATATTAAAATAATGTTATAAAACATATTTTTAATAGAAATATTGAACTAAACTCTTGCATACATTTGAAATCTATCGTATCTTTGTTGCGTGATTTTTTCATAGTATTAGATTTAAGGTTAACAAAAAGATTGGTAGTCGACCGTGAGGTTCACTACCTTTCGCTTTTTATAGGGGTTACATAAAGGGAACGCCTATTTTTTTAGAGAGATCATTTTTTTGAAAAACATTTCCAGTTCATTTGCAGGGAGAATGTCTAACTTCGGCAATTAATTCTCCAATGAAGATTCGAGTAATGTTAAGATGCTGATACTTTGTTCATAACCGGATGTATTTCTCCCATTCTTCCATTCAGTTTCAGGCTAAATTAAGAGTTAAAAGAATTTGCAGGCTTAGGCTGGCCCGTTTTAAGTTCTTTTTCTCGTTCTATTCTAAGCAATTCAGCTCCAATTTTATGCAGGTTGTAAGCGCAAACTCCCAAACCTACGCACCTTTTAAAGTGAGCATGGATAAAACGGAGCATGCCGACCATCCGACTCTCCACTGCTCCTGCGCGATTGCATTGTGTGGGAATGATGCATAAAAACAATCTTATTTAACCATACGAAAGGATTTGTGTGGCAGCAAAGCGAATAAGCCGATAACTTGTTTGAAATAAGTGGGGTTAGATGGGCTATGTGTGAAAATTGTTTGTATATTTGCGGGGAAAATATAAATCATCAATAAAAACTTAAGTTATAGAAGGGTTACAAGAATTATAAAACCAATAAAAGATTAATTTGAAAAATAATTTTATCTTTATGCTCTTAAATACCAGCGATAATTTTAAAACATGTCAAATTCCTGTATGAATACTTATGTTAAAAATGATATTTCTTGTTTTTTGTTATTGAATACCAGCAAAACTTCTAACTTCTCTACAAATCTACAATGACGACACTTATCAACCATACGTGTCATATTTGTCAAGCCGATTTGTACCAAACAACAGACAGACAACACGTCACAAAGCGCCATCAAAATTATGCACAAGGCTAAAATATAATTTTGACGTCGCCAAGTGCCGATACATTATGCATCAGTGTAAGAAAAAAACAGACATTTCTTTGAGAATTGAATCAAAAACAAATATCGAATTTAGTTGTATCTTTCCTCTATAAATCTTTCAAGATTTTTATTTGACCCGCTTATAAATCGTATATTTTTATGTAAGTTTGCATATACTAATAAAAAACAAATAAAAATGAATAAGTGGGCTAAAATGAGTATTGAATACGCAAATCAAAGGTCGTATTTAGATGATTTATTTCAAGTATATCCAACTATACCTGAAGGTATTAGAGAAATTAATGAAGAAGCATGGGGAAATGTAGAAAAAGCATTTAAAAAACAAAATAACGACCTACTTATTCGTGAATTAATCAAACTTGATTTATTTCCAATTAAAGATAGCTATATCGCTTATTTGAAGAGAGATAAAACTTCTATAGAAAGAAATCCAAGAACTATTAATCGAATTTGTGGTCGAATTTATGAATCAGGACTTGATAAACTATACGAACGCTGTAGTGAACCTAAAGAAACAAATCGTCAGATTGGTCCTATGTTTAAAGAATGGCTTAGAAAAAAGTCATTAGGTATTTTACCCGTAGAGTTAAATAAATTCCTTGCAGACAAAAAAGATGCAATTTTAGACGCAAGCGACAAGTCAATGATGGTTTTTGCAAGAGAAGAACTTGGTTATAATCACAACAAGGGACTTGATTTTGTTGGACGTTTTAATGGCAAATATGTTATTGGCGAAGCTAAGTTTCTGACTGACTTTGGTGGACACCAAAATGCTCAATTTAATGATGCAATTGCAACAGTTGAAGCAAAAAAAGTAAAAGCGGAAAAAATAGCTATTCTTGACGGAGTATTATATATTAAAGGCAACAACAAAATGTATAAATCAGTTACTGAAACATACAAGGATTATAACATTATGAGCGCTTTGGTTTTACGTGAATTTTTATATCAACTTTAATCATGAATAAGAGCTTATTAATACAGAGCGACAACATTAAGGGTTTAGAGTATCTTTTAAGTATTCAAAAATTAAAAGGTAAAATTGACTTAGTTTATATTGACCCTCCTTTTGCTACGGGTGGTAATTTTACGATAACAAATGGACGTTCAGCTACAATTAGCAATTCAAAAAATGGTGATATCGCATATACTGACACTTTAAAAGGGTCGGAGTTTATTGAATTTTTACGAGAACGTTTATTACTTATTCGTGAATTACTTTCAGAACAAGGGTCAATATACCTGCATATTGATTATAAAATTGGACATTATGTAAAAGTAATGATGGATGAAGTTTTTGGTATAGATAATTTCCGTAATGATATAACGCGAGTAAAATGTAATCCCAAAAATTTTGATAGAATTGGTTATGGAAATGTTAAAGATTTAATTTTGTTTTATTCCAAAAGCACAACTCCAATTTGGAACGAGCCTAGGGAAAAATATACGGAAAAAGACTTTGAGAAATTATTCCCTAAGACAGACAAACTGGGTAGAAAATACACAACTGTTCCAATTCACGCACCTGGAGAAACTGAAAATGGTAAATCAAATCAACCATTTAAAGGAATAATGCCTCCAGTTGGTAGACATTGGAGAACTGATGTGCCGACTTTAGAACAGTGGGACAAAGATGGTTTAATTGAGTGGTCTTCAAATGGTAACCCAAGAAAGATAATTTATGCAGATGAAAGAGAGGGAAAAAGAGTGCAGGATATTTGGGAATATAAAGACCCTCAATATCCAGATTATCCAACAGAAAAAAACCCCGATTTGTTGGACTTAATAATAAGAACCTCCTCGAATGAGCAGAGTATTGTTCTTGATTGTTTTTGTGGTTCAGGTACAACTTTAAAGGCAGCTCAACTCAATGGACGAAAATGGATTGGCATTGACCAGTCTGAGCAAGCAATAAGGGTAACAAAAGAAAAAATAAACAACATACAGGGTGATTTATTTAGTGAGGCGCCTGATTATATTTTTATTGATGAATTAAGTAGTAAAACTGAAAGAAAACTTTGTGTTTAGTACCTTATCTTTCAAAGTCGTGTATTTTTTGGCACAATATTCAAATATCAGTCATTTAAAGTGTAATAAAAATCCAGGAAATATCAGCCT
>DIFH01000154.1:32768-36788 GCA_002427615.1 Paludibacter sp. UBA5753 | reverse complement strand
CTATTCATGAACTCCCTCCATTTATGAATGGATTTTTGAATTGCCTTCTGCTTTTGAATTGCCTCCTGCTTTAGCTGGAGGAGAACAATTCATTCCATTTTTTTGGCTTTAGCCAAATTATTTGCAACTATTGGGCTAAAGCCCATTATATTTTGGATTTATTATTTTAAATGGGCTAAAGCCCAATCCTATTCATGACAACCTCTCTCTCCAGCCCTCTCCCAAAGCGAGGAATTTTTCTTATTAAAATCCTTGAAGCAAACGAGAGGGAGTATAATAAAAAGTACGTTTATCTTGGTTTTTCAATTAGTCCTTTAATTGTCCCGATATAAACTTTTTTATCATCTGCATTAACTGTTAGTATCTGTTTATGAATATCACTAATATCAAAGTTAATCCATGAATTGTTCATGTAATATTTTAAAGTTGAATACTGATAATCACTGTAATCATAATGATTGTTGATGGCCCAAATAGTACCTTTAGAGTCTATATTTAAATTACAATACTTTGTATTATCAGGAAACTCATATATCCAATCACCGTTTTCCAATCTTAATACATTAGACGTTGTGTCCGGACTGAATACTTCAAACCAAACACTATTATCAACTACAATTTTTGGACCTCGCAAATAGGAATATTCACTTAAACCAGGAATCTCAGAATTAGGAATAACGGTCCATTTTCCACTTTCAATTTTTAGTAGCCCTTTGAAATCTAAAGAAACCCAAACAACGCCGGATTTATCAACCGCTAATCCGTGTATTCTATTAGTTGGTAATGAGGAGTTACTTGTATTATATATTTTTAAATCTAACTTGTTCCAAAATGCGATCCCATTATTATTGCCATAAAACCAGATATTATCATCGTTATCAAATGTAAAGGACTGAAAAACATATTCACCTGTGGTCAATAATTGCTCATATTCACCACTTTTGTTTAATTTGTAAATATTATTAGCCTTTGCGATATAAAGGTTTCCTTTATTATCTGACCTTGGCAATCCAGGAAATCTATTTGGGGAATAATTTTCAAATATTGAATCATTTTTTATTACAGTCCATTCTTCAATGGAAGGAATATAGCTCATATAAGGTGCGACATAACAAGTATCACAATATCTTGAGGTAAAAATATATTTGGTATCATTCTGAATTTGAATTGCAATAATTGATTTGTCATTCAAATAATCAAGGTAAGAAACTTTCTTATCAACATTATCGTCTGTTTCACAAGAAACAAGTCCGACTATGACCATAAATATGAAAAAAATAATTCGTGTTTTCATCGCTATTAGAATTTTATATAAGATGCATCTTTATCGTTTTTAGTTGCATGGTCTATCCCCTTTTTTCCTCCTCCTCGTTTGGAATCTTCTTCCTCCTTCTCCCCCTCGTTTGCAACGAGGGGTTAATGGTTAATTGTTTACAACAATTATTCAACAAGATTTGGCTAAAGCCCATTTGTTTTTTTATTTTATTGGGCTAAAGCCCAATCCTATTCATGAATTGCCTCCTGCTTTAGCTGGAGGATAACAATTCCATTTTTTGGGCTTTAGCCAAATTGTTTGCAACTATTGGGCTAAAGCCCATTATATTTGGAATTTTATTATTTTGATTGGGCTAAAGCCCAATCTATTCATACCAATCCTATTCATGCCAATCCTATTCATGCCCAATCCTATTCATGCCAATCCTATTCATGCCAATCCTATTCATTATCTTTGAACTTTTGAAATCCAAATTTCTCAATAAGTTCGTTATATTCTTCTTCCCATATTTGAAGAGCATGATGATTTTCCTGATTTTTTATGTAATCTCTCACCTTATTTAATTGAGATTCCGAAACTGAAACCGCAAAATACTCATCCTGCCATTCAAATTTTTCCTTCAGCAAATGCTCTTTATTTATCCAATAAGATGATTCACCTTTTATCAGTTGCATAATTTGTCTCAGGGTCTGATTATCACCTAATGATACTAAACAATGACAATGTTCCTGATAACCATTAATGAAATCAATGAAAATGTCCTTCTTTTTGGCATTTTCGCGGATATGCTGCCACATTGCTTTGCGCAATTCGGATGTGTAAAGATAGGGATACCTGTTTTTGGTGGACCATACAAAATGAATGTAAACTTTGATAAATGGCATACTATTGATTTTTATTGAATGATTTGGCTAGAGCCCATTTGTTTTTTTATTTTGAATGGGCTAAAGCTGGTGTCTCAAACAAGTTCTCCCGCTCCGGCCCTTACAATTTCGGGTTCGTCGGCGGTACAATCGACAATGGTAGAATGGACAAGCCCTCCAAACCCGCCATCAATCACCAAGTCCACCTGATGACCGTATTTTTCTTCGATCAATTCGGGGTCGGTGATGTATTCGGTGGTGTCCTCGTCGGTAAAAATGGAACTGGTCATCATGGGGTTGCCGAGTTCGCGGACAATCTCCAGCGCAATATTATTCTTGGGCATACGGATACCGACGGTTTTCTTGTTTTTGAAAAGCTTGGGAAGTTTGCTGCTGCCGTTCAGGATAAAAGTAAAGGGGCCGGGCAGGTTTTTCTTCATCAGCATAAAAGCAGTATCATCCATTTTGGCATACTCGCTTACCTCGCTCAACTGGTGACAAATAAATGAGAGATTGGAGCGTCGTAAATCGTGATTTTTAATTTTTGCAATAAATTCCACTCCCGCCCCGTTGAAAATATCGCAACCGAAAGCATAAACGGTATCCGTGGGAAGAATAATAATTCCCCCGTTACGCAGAATACCTGCAATACGACGTATTTCGGCAGGATTCGGATTATCTTCGTAAAGTTTAATGAGCATAGCCCCCAACCCCCCAAAGGAGGATATATTTTAGTTTGTAATGAATTACAAAGTTACAAAAAAATCCTGCAAATTAACTTTACAGGATTCTATATTATAAAAACAACTATTTTATTTCCCTTTTGCAACGTCTCGACTTTACCTGTCTTGACTTTACCTGTCTCGACTTCACCGTGTCTCGACTTTACCGTGTCTCGACTTTACCGTATCTCGACTTCAGGCGAGAGGCGAGAGGCGAGAGGCGAGAGCCGAGAGGCGATTTGGGAAGCTATCAAAAAGCGTCGATAATCGCCTTGAAGTCGGCCACTTTCAATGAAGCGCCACCAATCAGTCCACCGTCGATATCGGGTTGAGCGAACAGTTCGGGTGCATTTTTAGCGTTACAGCTACCACCGTAAAGGATAGAAGTGTTTTCAGCAATTTCCTGTCCGTATTTAGCGGCAATAATAGAGCGGATAAATGCAAGCATATCCTGAGCTTGTTGTGTAGAAGCCGTTACGCCGGTACCAATGGCCCAGATAGGTTCGTAAGCGATTACAATTTTATTAAAATCGTCGGCAGTAAGGTTGAATACCGTTTCTTCCAACTGACGCTGAACATAAGCATTTTGTTCGTTGGCATTACGAACGTCCAAGGCTTCGCCGCAGCAATAGATAGGAATCAAACCATTGGCAAGAGCCAAAGCTACTTTTTCGTTCAAAATCGCACTTGTTTCTCCGTAATACTCACGACGTTCGGAGTGACCCAAAATTACATATTCGGCGCCTGTGGATTTTACCATAGCAGCGCTCACTTCGCCTGTATAAGCTCCGGATGCTTTATTGGCACAGTTTTGGGCGGCCACGCCGATTTTTTTGGTGTCGATGGCAGCCGCCACACTTGCCAAATGGATAAAAGGAGTCCCGATTACCACATCGCAATTCAGGGTGGCACCTGCCAATGCTTCGTTCAATTCAGTAGCCAAAGCCAACCCTTCCTGAAGGTTTTTGTTCATTTTCCAGTTTCCTGCAACAATGTTTTTTCTCATTTTTCTTTTATTATTTATAGTTTGATATTTTATTTCGTGATATTTGCCCTGCAACTGTTTTAGTTGTGTTATTTTAAATGAGTATCCGTAATGTGTGCCAATTTATATTCCGGGGCACTGCACCTCTGTTTTACCGGTTTAACTATTTCTACA
>DIFH01000154.1:28042-32714 GCA_002427615.1 Paludibacter sp. UBA5753 | reverse complement strand
ATGTGTAGCTAACTTTATATTATTCGCTTAAGGTACAGCGTACCGTTACTATTTGTAGCCCATAACAACCTAATAAATCTAAGGTGCAGCGTACCGGAATAGTTTATTTGAAGCTTTAGGCGCTTTTGCGGATAATCATTTATTTTTATAAACTACCCACTCTTAACTAACTTGTAATGTTAGATTCAATTTTTACTAATCTATCAGACCTCGTCTTTAAGTCCCCCTTTTCTCCCTCTGCTTTTGGAGAGGGTTGGGGTGAGGTTTGGATTTAGGAGGCTTTTATTCAATGTCCCTCCAGTGCCATTTACCCGTTATCGTTCCGTTTTTAATCAATACCAATCCCGGATTGGCACGAATAATGGTTTTGAGCGTTATCGGGTCAGTTTTACAGAAAGGATAGGTTACGCCGGTTTTAGCCTTAAATTTTTTAACTTCGTCGTCGCCCGAAGCAGTCAGCGCGTAGAATCTTGTGGTTGAATGTTTATATTTTTGGTACATTTTCTCCGCCTGTTTGGCGCCTTCTTCCGAGGCTTTATTTACATCGTACATAATAAGCAGGTAAGTATAGCCGGAATTGTAAATCACATCTTCGGTAATATCGTCGAAATTGGCATCGACTATCGAAAAGTCGTGGATGGGCGGTTTGTATCCCGTCGAAACCAGCGCTGTTTTCTGGTCAACAAAAACCCAGGTCGAATCATCTTTGGGATAATTTTCGAGCGTAAACTCTTTTTGCACACCGTCTTTTTCGTAGATAAAAGTAGTGAGATATTCGTCGGCAGGCGCATCTTCGGGTACAAACATGGCTTCGGGGATATTCACCCCCACTTTATACGGGCGGAAATCGATCAAGGGTAAATGGTTATACGAATAAAGCGAAAGGCTCACCCCTATTCCGATAAAGACCAGCGTGATTATCCATTCGGCACGCGGTAAAAACACCGGGCGTTTGCCCCTGGTTGTTATCAACAGGACAATGACAAGAATTAATAAAACTATATTTTTATAAAAGGTTTGCCAATTGCTTATCACCAGCGCATCGCCAAAACATCCGCAGTCGGTAACGGGGTTATAAATGGCAATATACAGGGTGAGCGGCGTCATTACCAGCATAAATGCCAGCGCCATGAAACTGGTGCCCCGTAGATGAATCCGGAACAAAAGATTCAGCCCAATCAGCAATTCGAGTGTGGAAAGTGCAACGGCAGCAGGCAGAGCCAGCGCAGTAAAGCTTGCAAATATACCTCCGAAAGCCGTGAGATAGTCTTCGATTTTATAGGTGAACCCGAGCGGATCGATAGCTTTTACAAAACCCGAAAAAATAAAAACCGCAGCCAGTAATATACGGCTTATGAATATCGAAACCAGAACCGATTTTTGGAAAGCAGTCTTTACCGGAGAATTATTATTCCTGTTGAACGACATGTAGAAATAGTGGTTAGCCTATAGTTTATAACATTACAGCCCGAGAATAACGGTCTAAAAATAAAAATGAAGCATAATTAGTGTTTGCAAGAAAACGCCCATCTCTGCGTTGCACTCGCAGCAAAAACTACTCATTTACCAGAGTAAACTCCGTGTTTTCGCTGCTTCGTGCGCCTTGACCTTGACGTTTTCTTATCAAACACCGAGTTTTCTTTCAAGCACTAATTAATATTGTCAATCCGTCTGACCGCTCAAAACGGTCGGACTGTTATCGCAAGCAACGGAATATACCTAGTGAAGCCGTTACTCACTATAAATTCAGTCATATCAGAAGCGACGACTTCACGAATACACATCGTTTATTTTCCCATTTTAATCAACCCGAACACCGAATAGTTGATCATATCAAAGTAATTGGCATCGACTCCTTCCGAAATCAATGTTTTGCCCTGGTTATCCTCAATCTGTTTGGTGCGGTAAATTTTCATCAGGATCAAATCGGTGTACGACTCCATGCGCATGGTGCGCCACGCTTCGTCGTAATCGTGGTTTTTAGCCATCATCAAATCTTTGGCCTGCTGCATGTATTTGTTATACATTTCCAGTCCGCGGTCGAAAGTCATATCGTCGGTTTCCGAAAAACCCAACTCTAATTGTATCAATCCGATAATGCCGTAATTCACAATGGCAATCAGCTCAGAGCGTATGTCCTCATCCACTTTCGAAACGCCTTTGGTTTCGATGCTGCGTATGCGGTTGGCTTTGATGAAAATCTGATCGGTAACCGATTGCGGACGCAAAATTCGCCACGATGCACCGTAATCTTTCATCTTTTTGGTGAAAATATCACGGCAAATAGCAGCTACCTGATCGAATTGCTGGTCGGTTTGACTCATACTGTAAAACGATTTTTTTTGAAGAGACAAAGATACAATTTTTTGTTGAAACGGACAATTCACCAAAATGCCCATAATTCATTTTTTGACGCCTCAATAAAAATGTAAACGGAATGAAATAAAACTTCGATATTCGTTAAAACCTCCTGTCCGTGCATGGATATTCTAAACAATTTTACGATATTTGTAACTGAAACATTTGAATTATGCAAAAACGCCTTCTGTTTTTCTTCCTTTTTATCCTTATTTCCATGTCGGTTGTTTGCTCACAGGAATCGGGTTATGCGTCGTTTTACAGCAAACGGTTGCATGGACGGCATACTTCGGATGGCGGCCATTACCACAACGACAGCCTTACCTGCGCCCACAAAACCTACCCTTTCGGCACCTTGCTGCTCGTGCGCAATCCCAAAAACAACAACGAGGTGATTGTAAAAGTAACCGACCGCGGTCCGCACACCCGCAACCGGCTGATCGACCTTTCATATTATGCTGCCGAACGATTGGATATTATACGCGCCGGAGTTGCCAAAGTGGAGATAACCGAAATCGACCTCCTGCCCGAACAAATCCGTCTGATACCTGTTCCCAAAGTGTATATGCCCGTGTCGCCGCTGAGATTTTTAAACCCGGAACTGCAATCGCATATCAAAAATATCCTATCGCCGGAAAAATACACGAAAAAACGCGGTGAATAAACCGGCTCCATTTTGCAGTTAATATATTTATATCCAAAATACTACCTTTCCGAAAATATTTTAAAAATATTCATATTCAACCCTTGCAATTAAATAAAAATTTTGTATCTTTGGCGTGTTAAATTATTAAAAGGAACTGGCTTTTGCTGCTTTTATCCGGTCGAAAAGCCGGAAATTGCAATAGAAATCTCAGCATTTGGAAGCAAAATAGCAGTCAGAACCCTCTGAATGTTTTTTTGACCCATCGGCGGTACATGCAGGACTCTCTGAAAGTTTGCCCGACCCCTCAGCGCACCCTTCAGCATCCTCTGAAAGCATGACCGACCCCTCGACAGACCGTTCAGAAATATCTGAAAGCGCCTCCGATACCATGGCGAAGGATTCAGAAACTTCTGATCATATTATTTAAACCTGATTTGTGAATTTAGCGCCTTATTCAATAATTATTTTTGTTTAATCCTTAAAAACAAATGCTTATGGAAATTAAAAGTTTGAATTTAAACAATCAACGTAATGCAGCGCATTACCAGTTCCAAACCGACTTTAACGATATCGTTATCAAGTACACGCCTCAAGCGCTCGATATCGTTGCAGCTTATGAAGCTTACCTTCCGCTCTACCGCAACGAAGGTATAGCGTTGGTGGCCATCACTAAAAGCGCCACCACCGAGGAAATAGAAACTGCCGACAAAGCCCGCGATTTCACTTTCCGCGGTCTGGCCGACAAAGTACGTAACAGTTTGAACCATTTCAACCCTGCGGTTCGCGAAGCTGCCAAAAGAGTTATGGTTATTTTTAACAGCTTTGGAAATCTATCGCCTAAGCCTTATGACGAAGAGTCCGGATTATTGGCGGGACTGATAGCCGACCTGCGCACGAAAGTAGCCGACGATCTGCCTGTTTTGGAAATTGTGGACTGGATTGCCGAGCTGGAACGATTGAACAACGCGTTTATCTCCCTCGAAAAATCGCGCAACTCCGAAGAAGCCGGACGCAGCGAATTACGAATGAAAACAGTGCGCGTTGAAGTAGATGCCGCTTACAGGGCTATAACGAAACGTATAAACGCCCTGATTATTGTAAATGGCGAAACTGCTTACGCTGAATTTGTAAAAGAACTGAACGCCCGCATCGCCCGCGCCGAGGAAGCTATTACACTCAGCCGTGCAACTACAAAAAATAACGACAGCGTTGCTGAAGAAAAGTAACTAAAAATGTAAGGGTTTCACTATAAAGTGAAACCCTTATTATATCTTACTCGGGATGCCGGAGTTCCAACTCCGGCAACATCAACGGAATCGGAACTGCTCCCTTCGGTTCTCCCTATGTTCCGAGTTAGAATCCGACTCCGGCAATATTATCAACTTCTCTTCTTAAACCTGTCAGCCGCTCGGAACTTTAGATTTGTTTACGATAAACCTGTCTGCCGCTCGGAACTTTAGACCTGTTTACGATAAACCTGTCAGCCGCTTGGAACTTTAGACCGGTTTACAATTCCACCCAAAAAAATAATTATCCGCAAAAGCTCCTAAAGTTTCAAATACACTATTTCGGTGCGCTGCACCTTGATTTTTATTCAGGATATTATTTCTACCAATATAACGGTGCGCTGCACCTTTAGCGATTAATATAAAGTTAGCTACACATAAA
>DIFH01000154.1:0-27891 GCA_002427615.1 Paludibacter sp. UBA5753 | reverse complement strand
TGTAGAAATAGTTAAACCGGTAAAAACAAAGGTGCAGCGCACCGAAATATAAATTAGAACACATTGCGGATAATCATTATAAATTATTAATCAAATAAATTGTCTACTCAGACTTTTCGGAGTGGACTCAATGTTTAGACTTTGTAAAAGTCGAAAATAAACTAAAGCAACTTCAAAAAAGAAAATCCTATTTCAATTGCAACATTTTCATCACCTATTCCATCTATAATTTAAATCCTTTCCTCAAGAATAAAAATGGATTATAAATTATTGAAAATGTCGGGTTGTAAATAAAAAATAATAGATTGTCAATTATGAGAAGAACTTTGAACTTTGGACTATTAATTGTTTTACTGAATATCTTCTATTCCTGCTCAAGAATGGATGGCGACTGGGATGATAATATTAAACTATCCATTAAAAATGTGGAATTTAGCGCTCTCGGCGACTCAGTTATAGTTACAACAGATGGCAGTTGGTGGTGGATAAATAACATTAGCGTAAATGACAAATACTTTTATGTGCCAAACGATAGCATTTGTGAATTAGACAGTTATTTAATCAAACATGATTGTTTCATCGTTGAGCGTAGGGATAAACATACCCTTTTTATTAAAGTTGATGAAAATCCTCTGAATGAAAAAAGAATTATTTCAGTAGAACTTGAAGCCGGCGACTACTTTGACAGAGTTAGAATTACCCAAAACGCAAAATAAATGATCATGATTAATAACGTTTCTTTCAATTAATTTTCAAAACCAAAACCGGCTGAATCTCCTCTCAGAAATTCAGCCGGTTTTTTTAATCATCAAATCATCACATTATTTATTTCTCCTTCAGTTTCGCAAAATACATAGCAAACGAACGATACAGGAAGTGCGTCCATTTTCCGAAAGGAACAATAATCAGCGCCCATTGCACTAACACGGTGAGGTGGAAAATATACAGCCATTTGTTTGTTTCCAAAATATCGAGGTCGATAAACAGCCGAACCATAAAAGCAGTTAAGCCCATAAGAAACAACCATACCACAAAGAAAATATCCGAAGGTTGGGAGTGTTTGCTCACTTCCTTTTTCTTTTTCACCCGGCTGGAAACAAAATCGACTGTAACCACAAACACGATGGCACTCATCACATAACCCAGGATGATTACAAACAGGCTGGAAGTTCCAAACCAATTGAGCACAACGGTTGTAAACAACAAGGACAGGTAACCGATTACCAGTATAAAGTGCTCAAACCAGCGAAACTGATTGTCGTCGCATCCCAGTGCACGTTTCTGGGTAAACATGTGAATGAACAATTCTCCTATACTTTTCACATACTTCATAAACGGCGCTTTCACCTTTGGTTTCAGAATGGTAAAGTACCACATACGAGCCACATTGGGCATTAATATTACCAGCCCTACGGTTGCAACGGCTATTCCTTCGAAAATATGACCGATATGCAGCATCTTTTCCAGGTCGAAACCCACCGAAAAGGCGAAAGCCATTACAGCGGCAAAAACCAGGATAAAAGCAGCCAGACTTATCTGCAGTGATTTATACATCAGCCCCGAAAGACCTGTCCAGTCGTACTTTGAGGTCAACCACCTGCGAAGCGACATCATCAGTTCGCCCGGCTCAGCCTGACGCGGACATTGGGTGGAACATTCGCCGCAATAATAACATTCCCAGGGTTTCAGCGATGCTTTGATATCGTCTTCCAACCCGAGCGTGGCGTAACGAATCATTTCGCGTGGAAACGAGCTGTCGGCAGTAGAAAGCGTACAGGTTGCCGTGCAGTTTCCACAATTGAAACAGGCATTGAAGTCGTCAGACCCATATTTTGATAATTCAGTTGCAAATTTTGGATTAACTCTTGACATTTTATTTAGATTTTTAGAACAAAGAATAAAGAACAAAGACTTTTTTGCCTTGATTCCCGATTCTTTGCCCTTTGTTCATTATTCTTTAATCTTTACTCTTTTGTCTTTGCTCTTTGTTCTATTTCCTCTTGTAATAATAGTACGTTTCCTTCGCATCCATTCCTGCCGGAACCACTACGCCGTATTTGTTCATGGTCATCAGATGGAAGGTAACCAGTTCACTGGCAAGTCTGGAATTAGCAGCAATTTCAGGAATGGTGTTTTTCTCGTCGGTCATGCCGGCAAGAATTTCGCGCCAAACTTGCGGATATTCTTTCATTCCTACTTTACCTTCTTCGTCTTTTTCTTCAACCACTGCTTCTTTTTCCCTGATTTCCACTTCATGCATAAAGCCGTCTATCATAGATTCGATTTCATTATCGGTATATTGAGCAATTTCAATGGCATTTTCAGGACAAACCGGAGCGCAAATACCACAACCGGTACAAACCGCTTTGTTTACTGCAGCAATATGTTTTCCGGCTTCGTAAATGATTTCTTTCAATGCCGTATAATCACACACTTCGGCACATTTTCCACACCAGGTACATGCATCAGCATTAATTCGGGCAGTAATCGGATCGACCGAAACAGTTCCACTTTTGAGTAAAGCCGTAATTTTAGACGCACCCGCCAATGATGATTGAACCGATTCGCTTACATTCTTCGGTCCCTGGCAGGTTCCGCCGATATACACGCCTTTGATAACCGTTTCTACAGGTTTTAGTTTTGGGTGAATTTCGTTGAAGAACTTATCGCGTCCAATCGGAATTTTGAATAGTTCAGAAATAGTAGTTGCATCTTCGCGAGCCACCATGCCGGTAACCAACACGACCAAATCAGCTTCAATTTCCATTTCTTTTTTGGCGGTCAAATAGTCTTTTACTTTAATCAAAACTCTATCTTTCTCCTCTCCTTTGGAGAGGCCGGGAGAGGTCGAAACAACCGGCATTTCTTTTTCTTCGTATTTAAAATACAAATCGCCTTGTTTCGAAGATTGAGCGTACATAAGTTCCTGTTTACCATACGTGCGAATATCGCGATACAAATGGTAAGTCTGGATATCTCCGTACTTTTCTTTCAGTTGCAGTGAGGTGTGAATGGTCGATGTACAGCACTGGCGCGAGCAATATTTATTATCGCCTTTGGTCTGACGGCTTCCAACACAATAGATAAATGCAATACTGTTGATTTTTTTACCGTTGTAGACTAGCTTGCCGGAATTCATTTCCATCAAACGGTTTAGCTCCGGCAATGTTACTACATTTGAAATGGTCTTGTAGCCAAATTCACCTTCTTTGGGTTGATAATGATCGTAACCGGTAGTTACCAACACCGAACCGGCAATGAGCGAAAGCGTTTGCGCTTCTTCATTCAAATTGAGCGTTGACGCAAATTTTCCAGTAAAATCAGCGGCATCTTTCAACGCTTCTGCCACCACTACCGGCACATCCGGCAATGCTTCGGGGTAATTTTTATAAACGGCTTTGCGTACTGACAATCCGAGATTGAAATCATCGCGAACAGTAACCGGACATTCGTCCATAGCGCGTTTCACGGCATTTTTATCAGCATTCGGATGGATATAGCGTGGTTTTACTTTGATATCCACAGTGAAATTTCCCAAACTTCCCGATACTTTTTCTACCGTTGCTCCGGTGAAAATAGTGATGTTCGGAAACTTTTTCATTTCATTGTAAAGCGCTGCCACCACTTCTTTTCCGTTCTGATTAGTTGGGAAAAGGGTTTCTTTCTGGGCAATGCGTCCGCCTACAAAATAATCTTTCTCTATCAGGAAAACTTCGTTGCCCGAGCGAGCCAAATCGATGGCTGCTTTCATGCCCGAAACCCCCGCTCCAATCACCAATGCCGATTTCTTTACCGATAGTTCAATGTTTTCCAACGATTCGGAATAAGACACACGGTTGATGCCGGCGCGGATTAGTCCGGCGGCTTTCACGGTTGCTTCGCGCGGACGGTCGCTGTGTGGCCACGAACATTGCTCGCGGATATTTACCTGCACATAATTTGAAGGATTTAAACCTGCACGTGCCGCCACATTTTTGAAAGTATGTAAATGCAATTTTGGCGAGCAAGAGCAAACCACGATAGCATCCAGATTATTTGCCTGTATGTCAGCGACCATGTCTTTTTGGTTAGAGTCGGCGCAGGCAAACATTACATCTTTGGAAACAATAACGTTTTCCTCCTGATGGAACATTTTACCCAACTCTTCCACATCCACGTAATCGGAAATATTTCCGCCGCAATGACAAATATATACACCTATTCTTTGTTTCATTTTATTAGATTTTTAGATTAAAGAGCAAAGATTTAAGACTAAATAAAAAGTCCTATTCTTTGTTCTTACATCTTTATTCTTATTTCACCAAATAAAATTCTTTGGCTTTAATGTTTTTTATCTTTGTTCTTTGTTCTTTGTTCTTTGTTCTTTGTTCTTTGTTCTTGAATCTTAGAAAGATATCCCGCCACTTCCGACGCAGCAGCGCCCGCCGACAAAATAGAATCAGGAATATCTTTTGGCCCTGAAGCAGCTCCCGCCACATAAACTCCTTCGATACTTGTCAATGAAGGGCTTATCAATTCGTCGGTTTGTTTTACGAAATTGAAAGCGTCCAGTTCCAGTAACTGATTTTTGAACATTTGCGGAACTTCTTTATTTGGAACAACACCCACCGAAAGCACCACCACATCGTGTTTGGCTTCTTTTACAATACCTTTGGTAACATCTTCGTAACGAATAATCAGGTCGCCGCTTCCATTTTCGTTCTCGCGGATTTTAGCTACTTTCCCTTTTACAAAGTTCACTCCCATCGATTTAGCTTCCTGGAAAAACTCCTCATAACCTTTACCAAATGCACGAATATCCATGTAATAAATGGTGATATCGGCCATTGGTAACGCGCCCATCAATAATTGCGCTTGCTTAATGGAATACATACAGCAAATTTGCGAACAAATCGGATTATTTTCACAATCGGCGCCACAACCTGAATTTTCAATGGCCGAGTCGCGCGAACCGGTACAAAGTACATACGCGATATTATCCGGCACTTTCCCATCGCCGGGACGAAGTACATTGTTGAACGGACGTGTTGGCGCAATCAGTCGATCCATTTGCATGGAATCAATCACGTTGGCGTATTTGGCGTACCCGTAATTTGGTTTTCCTGTCGGCGGAAACAGTTTGTAACCTGTTGTTACCACTACCGATTTTACGGTTGTATTGATTACCTCTGTTTTCTGACTAAAATCAATCGCATTCGACGGACAAGCAGCCACACATTGATGACATTCGCGGCAATTGCTGCAATCTAAACAACGCTCCGTACTGGCTTTCAATTCGGCCTCAGTAAATGTTTGTTCCACTTCCTCCCAACTTGTTGCACGTTGTGCAAGCGGCATCATACCACTCAGAACAGCCGGTTGTACTTTGCCGTTGTACTTACCGAGAACCTTGCTTTTCTCAATAGCGGGCAGTTTATCGCCATCCTCAAAATCTTCCATGTTTAATCCACGGAGATATTTGTCCATGTAGAAAGCAGCTTTTTTACCTTGTCCGGCTGCTTCAATCAAAGTGGTTGCACCTGTAACTGTATCGCCACCTGCAAAAATATAATCAACAGAAGTTTGAAGCGTTTTTTTGTCGGCTACGATTGTTCCGTTTTTATTCAACTCAATTTGTCCCGTAAAAGGCGAAGTGGAAGGTTTCAAACCGATAGCCTCAATCACATAATCTACATTTTCGATATATTCCGAACCTTTTACAGGTTCCGGACTGCGACGACCGCTGGCATCTTTTTCGCCCAACTGCATTTTTACTAATTGCACTTGTTTGATTTTACCATTTTCGCCCATGTATTTCACCGGATTGCGGAGAATCATTATTTCAACGCCTTCTTCTTCGGCTTCGTGAATTTCAGGAGCAAAGCAAGGCATTTCCTCGCGACTACGACGATATACAACTGTTACTTTTTCAGCGCCCAAACGCAACGAAGTGCGGGCAGCATCAATAGCCGTATTACCACCGCCAATCACCATTACGCGTTTGCCTTTCAGGTCTTCTTTTTTACCAATATTGGCTTCGCGAAGGAAATGAAGGCAATCCACAACACCTGCCAAATCCGAACCTTCTGTTTTGGAAGAAACGGCATCGTGTGTTCCAACCGACACAAAAACTGCATCAAAACCTTGTTCCTTCAAGGCTTTTAAATCTGTAACTTTCTGATTGCACTCAATTTTCACGCCGAGTACGGTGATATTTTTCAAATCGCGATCCACCACGCTTTTTGGTGCGCGATATTCCGGTAAAGCCAAACGCAACATACCTCCGGCAGCCGGCGCTGCCTCGAAAATTGTTACAGTATGACCTTTCAACGCCAAATGATAAGCGGCTGTAATTCCGGCAGGGCCGGAACCGATAACGGCAATTTTCTTATCGGTTTTATTTTTAATTTCCACTGCAGGAGCTTCGGGATATTTTTCGTAATACCAGTCGGCAAAAAAGCGTTTGGTTTTTCGGATGTCAACTGCACCTTCCAGACTTGCACGTGTACAAGCATTCTGACAAGGAGCGTAACAGGCGCGACCTAAACTTCCGGGAAAAGGTATATCTTCGAGATGAAGTTTCATGGCTTCTTCATATTGTCCGTTACGTGCCAAAGTAATGTAGCCATAGGGTTTTACGCCTCCCGGACATTCGTTGATACAAGGAGCTGAATGATCCTGACGGTCGATAGTAGCGATACGAGGATTAGCGAGATTGAAAGGAATATAAGCCACTTTACGCCCTGCAAGGTTGGCATTGTAATCATCGCTGCGCACTTCGGGACAAACCGCTTCGCACTCGGCGCAACCGGTGCAATCTTCAGGTATAATGTAACGGGCTTTTTTAGAAATTTGCACATTGAAATCTTCACCATCCTTGTTGATACTATCAATCTCGCTGTTGAGCGCAAGGGTGATGTTAGGATGGCGAGCGGTTTCCGACATTTTCGGAGTGGTAATACAAGCCGCACAGTCGAGTGTGGGGAATACTTTACTGAGCTGAATCATTTTACCGCCAATGGATAAAGCTTTATCCACCAAAAGCACTTCATGACCCATATCAGCAAGGCTTAAAGCAGCTTCCTGACCGGCAATTCCGCCTCCGATAACTAATGCATCGTAGTTCTTATCTTGTTTCATAATTTTAATCTTCAAGTCCTGCTAAAATTTTCCCAAAATTTTCCATGTGGTTAGCAAAAGGTTCGGCACAAACCGAACACAGAGCAGCCATACGCACACGTCTGGGATTAATATTTTTCTCTTTCATAAGCGCCTGTGAAGTTTCCACAATGGTGTTGGTGTGGTCGGCACAACGGGAACTGTAAGAACATTCATGTCCGTCGGCGGCAATAAATACGCCGTCGAAACCTTGTTCCAACGCATGCAGAATCCATTTAGGCTTGATGCCGGACGAACATGGTAAACTGATAACATAAACAGAGGGCGCGTAATGTATTTTTCTCAAACCGGCCTGATCTATTCCCGGATCGGAAATTTTATCGGTCGAAAAAACCAAAATTTTGGGTGATGTTGACATAGTGGTAAAGCCCCCTAAATCCCTTTGAAGGAGGACTTTTGGGTTAGCTATATTAAAATTTGTTGCTGTAAATTAGTTTCTCAATTTCAGGAAATAAGTCTTTAAAGCCTCCCCTAAGGAGGGGAAGCTTGGCGGGGATTTATTCTTTGATTAAAAACAAGCGGCTGAAGCTATCTTCGTCGTAAAAACCAAGATATTCGTGACCAACTTTTTCGCACCAGCGTGGAATATCGTTCTTGGTTCCTTCATCAGCTGAAAGCACTTCCAGAATTTCGCCTGATTCAATATCGCCAATTGCTTTTTTGGCTGCTAAAAGCGGACCCGGACAAGCTGTTCCACGGGCATCAACTACTAAATTCGATTTTACGTTTTTTAATTCTTCGGTTGTCATAATCTTATTATTTTGTTTAGTTATTTTTAATTTACCAATTTTGTTATTATTCTTAGTTTTATTTATGGTTACACATTAGAATGTTACCGTTTTATCTGCCCAAACGACCATATTAACACAATCAATCATTGTAGATATAGGACAAGCTTCGGTACTTTCAAGTTTTCTTGATTTCAAGCAGGTTCCACAAGCAAGTATTTCGCCGCCATCATTCACAAATTTCTTTAGTTGTTCGTCAACATTGTACTTTTCATGGGTTAAGCCTTCGCATTCTACAGCTTCACCCATTAAAAAAACTTTAACATCGTTACCTTGTTTTTTAGCAGTTACTGCAAAACGAAAGGCGTTCCATGCTTTTTCGTATTCCTTGGTTTCTATAATAATTCCTATTTTCATTTTAATTTTTTCAATGTTTCGAAATGATTAATCCAAAATGATACGGTTCAATTGTGAATGGCACTTTTGTAATCCTAAATTTTTGTTGGTCAATCCATTCCATTATCTGGTTTGGTCTTGGCCTAATGCTCAAATCAGGACCTCGTGGTGTTTCAATATCGCTTCGCCAATGAATTATTCCAATTTTCCCATCGGGTTTTAAAATTCTATATGCTTCATCAAGAAAGTCAATCGGTTCAGCATGATGCAATAGATTGAATAGCATCACATAATCTACCGAATTATTGGGAAGTCCTGTTGTTTCAGCCAGGATATCACGGTTCTCGATAATAACATTTTCGATAGATTCGCCTTTAAGTTTTTCTGGAAGCAGTTCAACCATTTGCGGTTCAATGTCGAAAGCATATAAAGTTCCATTAATCAATTTAGCCGCAGGAATAGTGAATGTTCCATATCCACATCCAATCTCCACTAAATTATTTACCTTGGAATTTATTTCTAACTCTGACAGTATTAAATCTATATTGAAAAATTCTTTCCAAACAGATTCTTCCGGCATTCCGCTATCCCTGACTTTCATTATTGAACGCTATTCAACGTTATGGACGTTAGTCTGGAATTATACAAACAGTTGTATTGCACTTTCACCTGCATCGGCAACAAAAGTGGCGGCGCCGGCGTAATGCAGATTCGGATAATCGATCATTTCTTCTTTTTTAAAGCCCATTAAGCCCATCGACATTTCGCAAACCGTGATTTCCACGCCCAACTCACCTGCTTGCTTGAACATTTCGTCCAATGAAAGCACGTTTTGTTTTTTCATAAGCATTTTAATCATCTTCGGACCCATACCAGCCATATTCATATTCGACAGTTTGAGTTTGTTTTTTCCTTTTGGAAGCATAATACCAAACATTTTAGAGATAAAATCTTTTCCCTTCGGACTTTTCTTGGGATCGCGAAGAGCTGAAAGCGACCAGAACGAGAAGAAAAGTTTTACTTGCGTATCCATCGCCGCAGCGGCTAATGATATAACCATGGCAGCTAACACTTTGTCCATATTGCCCGAAACAATGGCAATAGCCAGTTGATCTTTGCGGTTTTTTTCGAGTTTTCCAACTTTTTTTTGCAAGAGTTCTACCTGTTTTTGAAGTTGTTCGAGGGTAAGTTCTGTTGAGTTTTCCATATCTATTAATTTAAAGGAATTTAATTAAAGAAATTTTTCTGCAAATATATGGAGTAGTTGTATTAAAATTCATTTTTTTGACGTGTATGTTAGTACATTATTTTGTGATTTGCATCACATTGTATATATTTGCAACTTATTTAAACTCCCCGGTATTTATGCAAAACAATTGTAAAAATTGTCCGTTTAATTCAAAAGCAGCAGCCACGCTCAGCGATTGCAGTTTTGAACAATTATCTGAAAACCATCTTGTTTTGAAATTCAAAAAAGGTGATACAATTATCAAACAAGGCATGTATTCCACCAATGTGGTTTTTCTGCGTACCGGCTTGGCGAAAATTCATTTAGCAGGTCCGTATCACGAGCAAATTGTCAGAGTTGTGAAATCCCCCACCTATCTGGGTTTGCCAACCACGTTCGGAGATAAAATCAATCAATATTCGGTAACAGCCGTGACCGAAGTGGAAGTTTGTTTTATCGATGTACATGTATTCGAAAATATTCTGAACGAAAACAGGGAATTTTCGCACGAAATAATTCTTGAACTGTGTCAGAACGAACTGGACTCGTTTCGACGTTGTGCCAACCGCACACAAAAATTGATCCGCGGGAATATGGCAGATGCTTTGTTAGAATTTTCGGATAAAATTTTCATGTCGGATGCCTTTATTTTGCCTCTTTCGCAAGCCGAATTGGCAAACCTGGTAGATACAAGCCGCGAAAGCGTGAGTCGCGTTTTGGCGGAATTTGATAAAGATGAAATTATCAAAGTAAGCGGAAAAAGCATTGAAATTTTAAATAAAAAATCGTTGTTGATGATTAGTCAGAATGGATAGTGTTTTGCGTTCAGTGTTTAGTATTCCGTGCCTGCCTGACGGTAGTCAGGTTTTTGGGTTTCGCAATTTCCAAATCGCAGGTTTGAAAAGTTTGACGTTGTATAAACATGGTGAACCGATTAACCGATTAATCAAATCCCCACAATAGCAAATAATCAATGAACAAATAATCAATAAATTAATGGGTATTGAAAAAGATATTTTCCAACGCACGGAGCTGCTTTTAGGAAAGAGTTTTATAGAGAAAGCTGCCGCAAAGCGGGTAATCATTTTTGGTATAGGCGGCGTTGGAAGCTGGTGTGCCGAAAGTTTAATCCGTTCAGGCATTGGTCATTTGACCATAGTCGACTCCGATAGAGTGAGCGTTACGAACATCAACCGGCAACTGTTAGCGACCACCAAAACCGTGGGAAAAACAAAAACAGAAGTTTTGAAAGAACGACTGCTGGAAATCAATCCAAAAGCCGAAATCACAGCTCTTCAAAAAATATATAGTCCAGAAACTTCCGAATCATTTGAACTTGATTCATACGATTTTATCATCGATAGCATCGACAGCTTGTCCAATAAAGTACATCTTATACAAACAGCCACCAAAACCAATGCCACCTTCTTTTCGTCGATGGGAGCTGCACTTAAAATGGATCCGACCCGCATCAAAGTGACTGAATTCTGGAAAGTGCAGGGTTGTCCGCTGGGAGCTGCCCTACGAAGTAGATTAAAAAAAGCAGGAGGAACCAGCAAAAAGTTTATGTGCGTTTACAGCGACGAATTATTAAAAAATCGGGGGGAAGAAATAATCATCAAAAAAAATAGTCTGGAAGACAGCAACGATCTCACTGATTTGAAAGCCGATAACTGGAGTGATAAGAAAGCCTGCATCAACGGAACAACATCCTATATGCCGGCCATTTTCGGAATGACGATTACAGGATTGGTTGTTCAGGCGATAGAGAAAGAAGAATAAATTATACTCATCCGCTGATTGTAAGTCATCGAATGAATGAAGAGTTAAATATATTTATAAACCATAAACACCGCCACTGCCAGTAAAAACACTGCATACACTTTTTTGAATATAGCCGAGGGTAATCTCACACCGAGTTTCGAACCGAAGAAAGCGCCGGCAAGAATGCCAACCGCAATCAATGCGGCATACAAAATATTGAGATGACCATCGTGGGCATAAATCAATACGCTCGGCAAACCGACAGGTAATTGTAAAGCCGCCAGCGAAGTAGCCGCAGCAACTTTAGCATCGTAATGAAAAATTCCTATCAACATAGGAACAATGATTATTCCACCACCTTTGCCAAAAAGTCCCGCAAAAATTCCTGCTCCAACACCTACTAAAATAAATGCCCAGAAAGTTTTTTCATCTTTAGGGGATACGGCAGGTTTTGGTTCTTTTTTCTTTTGAAAATATCGGGGAATATCGAAATAGCTTACTGCAATATACAATAAAATACCAGCATACAGTTTAGCCAATAAACTTTCGCTTATATTCACCGCAAGCTCACCTCCTGCAAACGAGCCCAGAAACAGTCCCAAAGAAATCCACAAAGATTCTTTTATGTTAATAAGACCTGCCTTGTAATAAGCCCATACACCTAATATGCCAACAGGCAACAGCATAGCGGCAAGCGAAGTAGCATTGGCATCGAGAATATCCATCCCAAAAATAACAATCAGTGAAGGAACCATGACGATTCCCCCACCGATACCAAATAAGCCGGATAAAATACCTGCTACTATCCCGAGAATTAAATATCCGATTTCTACCATTAGTATGGTTATAAGTTAATTGGAATTATTGTATCTTGGTTTTGCGACACAAAGGTAATTCAAAATATGAATTCAGCAGCGTTAATATTCTCATAAAACTATTATTTGACGAATCTATCTGAATCAACCGACCTATTAACCTGTCTATCTATTAATTATTTATCAAAATTTTTTCAGCGCCCGAATGACTTACAAATTCCGGCGCATACTGACATTGCACGGATGCAATTCCATTCGTGTATTCCCCTGCGGCATTTACCCACAATTCATATTCAAACACGTAAGTTCCTTTTGGCAAAAAGGAAAAGAAAAATTGAGTAGAGGCATCTTTAGTCGTTTGATAATAACAAACGCCTTCTTTCCATTCACAACCCGAACGTTGATCCACCGGTTCGAAACACGAAGCGCGTAAATCTTTCAAGGCTACAAATTCCAGATTTCGATCGGTAGTAATCACCAAACGGGTTACGACTTTATCGCCTTTCACCAATTTGGTTTGTTCAATCGGTTGCATGGTTTTTCCACCGTTAGTAACTCTTTCCACAAACATTTTTTTACTGATTTGCAACGGTCCGCTTTGTGCCGAGACCTTGTCCATATCCTGATAATATTGCCAGTACATGGCTCCCCAACCAATACCCGAATTGGGTGCGCTACTATTTGTCGCGCTCACAATTTGGGAAGAATTGGTTATTTGGGAATTCATAGCTTCACTTGGAGTGAAACTATGAATAGTAATCTTGCCCATTGCCGGACGCACATCAGCCACAGGAATCGTTACTTTGAAATATCCGGTTCCAACTTCGGCGCTTTGTGATTTTAATTCAGTATTCCCCACTTTTATCTGCACCAAACCTTCATTCGACAGCCAGTCATTCCCCTGAAGCAGTAAAGCGTAAATAGCATCGACAGTTGCGATTGGAGAATCCCAGCGTTGGGTTTGCTTTTGCTTCAGCAACCAGATTTTCATTTCGTCAAGCTCAGCAGGATTTTTCAAAACTTCGGCAAATGCCTCGATCATAGCTGCCTGAACAGCCACAGGACGTTCGTTCCAGAAATATCCGGGTTTATTTTTTGCCCAATACATACCGAATTCATCCGTTTTCAATGCATTTTCTTTCAACGATTTCAAGATGTCATTCGCCATCCGTATTTTTCCGTTACGATTTGCCACAACAGCCATCATGGCTTTGCCATAGAGTGTGAAACTGGTCCAGTACTTTTCAGCTTGTGCAGTGTAATACTTCAGGGCTGCCTGAGCCGAAACCTGAACAGGAATTTCGGGATATTCCGAACGGACATGCAAGTAAAATAGTTGCACATTGTCGATACACATTTCTTTTTCGTAGTTCTTGTTGAATTTTTTCAGGTTGGCAAAATCTTTCGATATTTCCATATCCAAATAGTATAAAGCTTTTTCAATAGCGCTTTTCGGTAACGCATTGGATTTGGTCATTCGGTTTAACCTGGCCATATTCAACAGGATTTCCTGCGTGATATAACGACTTTCGGGCATGTCTTCGAACCATGAAAATCCTCCGTTGGCCGTTTGCAACTTCAATAATTTATCTAAATATTGGTGTGCCTGATTTTTCTGCATATTCAGGTCAAAGAGCAGGGCAATTTGTTTTTTTTGTTCGGTTTCATCTTTGGCAGCCATTACCCAAGGCGTTTCTTCCAGCAACATGTTTTTCAATTCGGCATTTTTCTGCAAGTTCGATAATAATGCTTCCCTGCTGCCTTTGGCATTTTTCCACTGATCGAAAACTTTTGCAATTTTCGGATTTGAATTGGCAATAAATGCAGCCAGCGAGTTGGCATAATAAGCGCTGAAATAATCCAACGCGTTATCATTTTCGGGGGCAGCCAAAGTGGGCAAAGCCTGTACGGCATACCAAGCCGGATTTGTTGAAAATTCAACAGTCAGGTTTTTAGTTTCCACTTTCGAAGCATTTTTCAACAACCGCTGGAAATTGAAGGTGCGCGTTTCGTTACCGCGAATAGTGAGCGGCATACTTTCGGTTACCATTATTTTGTCAGGCAAAACAGGCAGATATTTCTGTTCACCATCGCTGAAGTTTCCTGCACGGGCAACGATTTTACAAATCACAAGTTCGTAAGAAGAAAATTGGCTTAATTCAAACTCAACCGCCTCACCCCCAACCCCTCTCCTTGAGGAGAGGGGAGTTGTTTTTGTCTGCGCATAAATAACTTTTTCGGTGGCTGGATCAATCAATTCAAAAGTAACATTTGCTTTTAAATCCTTGTCTGTGAGATTAATCACATTGGCGCTTAGCACCAATTTATCCGAACGTCGTACAAAACGCGGCAAATTCATTTGAACCATCAAATCTTTCTGAGTTATCACCGTCGTATCGTTTTGTCCAAAATATAAATCAGCCGTATGTGCCAGCATTTTCACATTCCAGCGCGTCAGACTTTCGGGAGCAGTAAAACTGATTTTTACATTGCCTTGGACATCTGTTTTTAACTGTGGATAGAAGAAAGCAGTTTCGTTGAAATTGGTGCGGACTTTTACTTTATCCGTGCTTTTTGATTCTGCCTGAGCATCCTCAGTAATAGCTTCCATAGCCACCGAACCAACCATTTCTTTTTTTATACCGTCGCTTTCGACCATCGCAAAAACAACATTATTCTCTTCAACCTGAACACCTTTTGATCTTGATCCTCTGATGCGAATACCACCATATCCCTGTGAGAATTCCAGTCCAAACCAATTCAGGTTATCGAAACGATAATCGTAAACATCTTTTGTTTCAGCATCGAAATGCGCATAGCCATTGCTTTGGTTGAAATTATTCGCCGACCAAGGCGCGGAATATAAAATTCCCTCCTGGTATGTCGGAGTAAAGTTCCAACTATGCGGACGAATGGCATCCAACGAAGCATCGTACATACCTACCAAAAGCTCGGCGGCCTTTTTATTTCCTACAGACTCAGGAATTGTAACCGTCCACTCTGCTTTTTCGCCGGGTTGTAATTTATCGCGGAAAACGCTCAGCGTTGGAGTCAGTTTTTTTTCTTCCATCTTGCGGGCAATCTGCACTTGTTGCGTAAAGAATTGTTCGTCCTTCATAAAGCTAAACAGCGCTGTAACGCCTGCTCCATATTCAGCTTTAAACGGAATTTCGAAAGTTTTTATCTCATCGTTAAACCTGATCCATTTACTTTCCAATACCTTGTTTCCCTGCATAATTTCGTACAACACAGCCGTATTTTTTGTAGATGTTCCGAAACGAATCTCCGCTTTTTCGCCTACCGCACAAGTGGTTTTAGGCGTCAGCATCCAGACGTAGGATTTTACCGGCGGACGTTTATCGTCTTTATCATACAAAACAAAAACCTGATCGGTTTTCACTTCTGCACCAAAAGCATCCTTCGTTTTCAATACCAACTTATATTGCGCTGACTTCCATTTTTTCATTTCGAGAACCAATGATTTATCCAAAGTTTTGTATTGGCCTGAAGTCACTTTTTCGGCAGTTTTCAATTCGGTTTTTTCATCTTTCTCCTCTGCGTATTCAGCTGATTCAACCAATCGATACACTTCATAATCAATCACAGCATCCACTTTTTCGCCATTCAATGTTTCGGCATATATTTCTATTTTGGTGGAAGCATTTTTGTCAATTTTATTCGCCACATCGGCAATTATAAATAATGACTTATCGCCCACCGAAAGCGATTGTTCACCTTGCTGCGTCTCACCTTTGGCATCTGTTACATCCGCCGAAACTGTATAGGTATAAAAGTTACCACGCCAAATATTCGGTGCATTTTTCGATTTCTCCGGTACAAATGTCGCTCCAAATTTTCCTTCCGTATCGGTTTTTACTGTTCCGCTGGCCACCACAGTCGATGGTTCGTTCCACCACCAGCAATAGCGGTGGGTTACGCGTGTCACTGTATATTTTACTTCTGCATCGGGCACATTGTATCCGGCATAAGCTTTCACATTGCCGGTAAGGGTTACTTTTTCGCCGAAACGAATTTCAGCCTTCGGTTTTTCAATCTTCACTTCAAAGGTCGGACGTTTGTATTCTTCCACATAAATGGTTTGCGAAAATCCTTTGGATTCAATGCGATACGCTCCATTCAATCCGCCTTCGGGCAAAATAAACTCTCCGGCAAATGAGCCAAATTCGTTGGTTTTAAACGACTTTGAACTTATTTTCTGATGATTGGCATCGTAAAGCACAACTTCATAGTCCGATGATTTATCCACTTCGTTATGGTTTTTTCCTGCATAATAGGCAATTCCTTTAAAATAAACCGTTTGTCCCGGGCGATACAACGAGCGATCGGTCAACAAACTTAATTGTACTTTATCGTTGTTCAAAGGAATTCTATTGTAAAAATTAGCATACGATGTCGATGAAAAGTATTTATCTTTGCCTCGTTCGAAAAAAACTTGAGTTTCATAAAAATTGGTAGTAAAAGGTATTTTACACAAACCTTCTTTGTCTGATTTGATTTGTTTTTTCAATTCATATTTATAACCATTGCCCGTCCATTTTGGCTCATAAGCGCTGACCTGAACGCCCGCCTGTGGTAATCCGCTCTGGCGGTCGAGTACATACAGATGTTGTAAATTCGGAACATTCGAACGTTGGATAAAACCAAAATCGGAAACAACGAAAACCGTGTTCGATATTTTATCTTTAGCCGTCTCACCTTTTACATTGATGCTCACTTCGTAAATACCATAATCGCCTGATTTTATAGTATAAACCGTATCAGATACTCCAAAATTCGGATCTTTTTTAAGTTTCAGTTCTCGGGTTTCGAGCAGACTTCGTTTTGAAAAAGCTTCATTTTCTCTCCGGTTATTTTGTTTAAAAGTAAAATACTCCAAAGCCGTAGCATTGATGCGATAAATATTGATTTGAACATTATTGATATTGGCCGAATGTATGTTGAGTGAAAGATTGGAAGCCGGTTTCGACACTTCATTATGACTCACATTCAGGCTTTTTTTCGTAATTGTTTTTTGCAGATTCTTCAGCAAATCGATGCGTTTGTATTTAGGGAAACGCTTGATGCCATCAGCGCAAACATCGTAAGCTTTTCTTCTGAAAATTCCGTTTTCGCCAGACTCGTAACTTTTTTGCAAATAATAGTTTGCTTTTTCCGACAATACTTCTACAACAATCTCATTTTTAGCATATTTATTTTCCAATACCGCAAGGGCATTCAGATAAGCTTCTGTCGCGCCCGAAACATTTTTTACATATTCCAATCTTGATAAATCCACATCAAGCAAAGCTGCCTCATTTTTATCTTTTATATGAAAAGCAATCAGTTGCTGGTAGGTTTTCAACACCTGATTTTCGATGGACACACTATATATTGTATCTAACTGCAACGCAATAAAATCGTTGAACGGATCAAAATAACTATCTGATTGTAAAGGATTTTTCAAGTCGGTAGCTTCAGTAATTCCGGTCAGCATCTCAATTTTCCGATGAGCCAGAAAATCGAAGAGTGTTGGTTGCAGCGTGCGGCTATCTTCACCTTTTTCGATCAGCACATCAAATTGAAGCACATCGGTTTTTTGCAGCACTTCTATATTTTCGAGCGAGCAATCCAGCAAAGCGCTAATTTTATCGAAATAGATATTTTTCGACCATTCCTTTATGTCATCAGGCACAAAACCGGTGATTTGAGTACGGCGGTTAATGGTACTCCGGTCGCTTTGGTAGTGACGGGCATACAATTCGGCCGTCATCGAGTGCAACAACGCTTTTTCGGCAGGGTCGGTACTTTTTTCGGCAAACATTTCAAATTCGTGAATAAGCTCAGGCGCTTTGTCAGGCTCTTTGTCCAGCGTAAAACGCATTTTGTAGAGCATAGCTTTGATAATCTGTCCGCTGTTTTTTTCTTTCTGAGCCTGTGCAAGTATTTCATCTACTTCTTTCAAAGCCGATTCGGGCAATTGTTTTTCAGCCAGTTGCTCAACAGTTTTCCAGCGATTTTCGATTGAAATATTATGTTCTTTTTGAGCCAGCACAAATCCGGAAACAACGACAACCGCTAACGAAACTATGATAAAAATCTTTTTCATAAAGTTGAATTTTTGGGGGGTTCGTTTAGATTGGACAAATATAATACCAATAAACGGAATTCCTATTCATTGAAAGGCTGATTTTGCTTTGACAGACTATCTCTCAATTGTTATTTTGCAATCTTTAAACCTGTCAGAATTTTAAAATCTGACAGGTTTGGAAATATAAAATTTCAAAATCGATTAAAACAAAACGAAAAAAAACCGTTGATGCTGATTCGTAGAAGCAGTGCCAATCATTACCCTGCTTTTCCCCGAGTTTAAAACTTTGGGTACGCTTAAAAACAAGCTAACCTGATTTCTTTTCTTACCTTTGCAGAACAACTATACAATGTTTATCGTTTGTAATTATTTGTCGCATTTTTAAATTTATCCAGTGAATTCTACCAAAAATATCCTCAAAATATCGTACCCCATCATTCTTACACTTGTGGCGCAGAATGTTATTAATGTAACCGACACCGCATTCTTGGGGCGTGTAAGCGAAGTGGCTTTGGGCGCTTCGGCCATCGCTGGAGTATTTTATTTTGCTATTTACATGATTGGATTCGGGTTTAGTCAGGGAGCGCAAATACTGATCGGGCGAAGAAACGGCGAAGAAAATTTCACCCAGATTGGACCTATATTCAACAACAGCTTGCTTTTCAATGGTTTTTTTGCACTTCTTTTGTTTACCGCGTCCATTCTCGGGATGCCCCATTTAATGAAATTGCTCGTTAGTTCCGACCAGATTTATATAGCCGCGATGGAATACCTGGATTGGCGCATATATGGTTATTTTTTCGTTTTTCTGAATGTTGTTTTCCGCAGTTTTTATGTAGGGATTACCGACACGCGTATTCTCACCACATCGGCTTTTATCACGGCTATTACGAACATTATTCTCGATTATGTTTTAATTTTCGGCAAATTGGGTTTCCCCGAAATGAAAATAGCAGGTGCAGCCATAGCCTCTGTTATTGCCGAAGCAGCCAGCTTGGGCTACCTTGTTTTCCACACATTAATATATACCGATATAAAAAAGTACGGATTGTTTACTTCGCTCCGTATTGATGTGAAAACTGTAGGACAAATACTTAAGCTCTCCATTTTCATTATGTTTCAGTTTTTCATTTCCATATCTACCTGGTTTTTATTCTTTATTTTCATCGAACGTATGGGCGAGCGTCCATTGGCAGTGACTAATATCGGACGAAGTATGTATATCTTACTGATGATTCCTGCGTCGGCGCTTTCCACCACAGCCGGAGCCTTAGTCAGTAACCTGATCGGAGCCGGGCAAAAAGATGAAGTAATGAAAACTTTGAATAAAATTATCCGGATTTCGCTTATTTGCGTTGCTCCGCTACTGATTTTTACTTTTATTTTCCCTGAACTTTTTGCCCACATTTACACCGACGATCATTCGCTGATACTTGCCTCTATTCCCGTAATTCGCGTTGTGTCCATAGCGGTTGTGTTTTTTGCAGTTGCCAATGTAATTATCAACGGCGTATCGGGAACCGGAAGTACCAAAACGGCTTTCTACATGGAACTGGTAACCCTGTTTTTTTATATTTCATACATTTATTACACTACCATTATAAACCCGCAACCGGTTGCTGTGGTTTGGCTGTCCGAACTTGTTTACTATACGCTGATTGGCGGGCTTGGTTACCGGTTTTTACAAAAAGGAAACTGGCGGGAAAACAAAATATGATGATAGGGGCGTTTGAAGATTTGAAAATGATTGATAACAATTCGAACATCATAACATACAAATATCACATTCAACTACTGAACTTATTTCTTTTCTTCATGTTATAAGGGTGAATTTTTAATTTTTACAAACATGAAAAAAAAGAGAAAAGAGATCTCTCTTAAATTATTTTACACCGTTTTATTTATATCGTTCATTTTACTTTTCACAATTTCGCTCTCTGCATAAACAGAGACCCTGTTCAACCCGAAAATCAATATAAAAAAACTCACAGAGCTTCCCTTCCTGAATATGAACAACACATAAACAGGAAGTCGGAAGCTTTTATTATATTACAAAATAAGTTTTCAACGGATTTAGCGTAAAACTAAAAACTGTAAAGTCCGAAAATTTATCTATTTTTGTATGACAAATTAAACTCATCATGTCCAAAACAAAATCAGTCTATATATGTCAGAATTGCGGCATCGATTCACCCAAATGGATAGGCAAATGCCCATCCTGTGGCGAATGGAATACCTATGTTGAAGAAGTTGTAAGTAGAGACACTGCGCCGAAAATTCATTTTGCCGGCATAGAAATGATTAAACAAAAACCGATTCGGTTGCACGAAGTGGAAACTTCGGAAGAAACCCGTATTGACACTTCGAGCAACGAGTTGAACCGCGTACTGGGTGGTGGATTAGTTCCGGGATCATTGGTGTTGATAGGCGGCGAACCGGGTATTGGTAAATCTACTCTGGTACTGCAAGTTGTGCTAAACCTGAAAGGAAAACGCACGCTTTATGTTTCGGGCGAGGAAAGTGTGAAACAATTGAAATTGCGTGCCGAACGTCTGAAATACAACAACCCGGATTGCTATATTGTAAGTGAAACTTCGTTAGAACAGATTTTCGTTCATATTCAGAATGTCCAGCCCGATGTGGTGATTGTTGACTCTATTCAGACTGTTTCCACCGAAACCATCGAATCGTCTCCCGGCTCGGTGTCCCAAGTGCGCGAGTGCGCCGCCCAATTGCTTAAATACTGTAAAACCACCGCCATTCCCGTACTGTTGATCGGTCATATCAACAAAGAAGGCAGCATTGCCGGTCCGAAAGTGCTTGAACATATCGTGGATACGGTGCTGCAATTCGAAGGCGACCAGCATTATATGTACCGCATCCTGCGTCCGGTCAAAAACCGTTTCGGGAGTACTTCCGAGTTGGGCATTTTCGAAATGCAGCAAAACGGCCTGCGTGAGGTAAGTAATCCGTCCGAATTGCTCCTTTCGCAAAACCACGAAGGTTTAAGCGGCGTGGCTATTGCTTCGGCTATCGAAGGTATCCGTCCTTTCCTGATTGAAGTTCAGTCATTAGTGAGTTCGGCGGCTTACGGTACTCCGCAACGTTCCAGTACCGGTTTCGACCTGCGCCGGTTGAACATGTTGCTGGCCGTGCTCGAAAAACGGGCCGGATTTAAAATTGCCCAAAAAGATGTGTTCCTCAATATTGCCGGCGGTATAAAGGTAAACGATCCGGCTATCGACCTGGCGGTCATCTCGGCCATTCTTTCGTCGAACGTGGATATCGCTATCGAAAAACAGCTTTGCATGGCCGGTGAAGTGGGACTTTCGGGTGAAATCCGCCCCATCAACCGCATAGAACAACGCATCCTTGAGGCCGAAAAACTGGGCTTTACCAAAATGATTATTCCCGATATTAATCTGAAAAGCATTAATCTGACTAAACTAAATATTGAACTGGTGCGGGTGAAGAAAGTGGAAGAGGCGTTTCGGGTGTTGTTTAAGCGATAAAAACAGTCTCCCAAAGGGAATAAAATCACTTAGCTCTATCTCCCGAAGGGAGTAAATATGAATAACCGTGGGTGAAGCCCACGGTTAATGAACAAAACAAACTCTCAGCCCCGAAGGGGTTGAATATCACAAATAACAAACTATGTCAAGCTACCATCAAATTCTATATCACATTGTTTTTCGGACAAAAGACAGCCTAAAAACACTGAATCTCAAAAATAGCGAGGAACTATATAAATATATCTGGGGAATTGTCAAAGGCAAAAACTGTGTACTTTATCGTATAAATGGAATGGAAGATCACATTCATATTTTATCCGACTTACATCCTTCAATTGCTTTAGCCGATTATGTGAGAGATTTAAAAACAGCATCTTCAATTTGGATCAAAACAAGTGGAAAGTTTCAAAATTTTAATGGCTGGGCGGATGGTTATGCAGCATTCACGTATGCTTACAGAGATAAGGAAACAATTACAAATTATATCAAAAATCAACGTGAACATCATTTAACGATTAGCTTTGAAGAAGAACTAAGAAAATTGTTGATTGAACACGAAATCGAAATTAATGAAAAATATTTTCCTTAACATTCAACCCCTTCGGGGCTGAGAGTCGATTGAGTTCTGATATCCTCCGGTTACACCGGAGGTTATTCAAATTTAGTCCTTTCAGGACATTTTGATGAGATAGAATGGATATTGATTTTAAGTTTTAAAAGGTTTATAAACAATAGCTCTATCTCCCGAAGGGAGTAAATATGAATAACCGTGGGTGAAGCCCACGGTTAATGAACAAAACAAACTCTCAGCCCCGAAGGGGTTGAATATCACAAACAAAAACAATATGACCCTACGCACCGTAAATGTTACCCGCTATATTACTCCTTTGCATGAAGGAGGTTAGCTGTCGGTATTAATTGCTGAAGGATGGTAGTATTCAACCCCTTTGTGGCTGAAATCACCCGTAGTAACATCCTCCGGTTACACCGGAGGTTATTCAAATTTAGTCCTTTCAGGACATTTTGATGAGATAAAATGGATATTGATTTTAAGTTTTAAAAGGTTTATAAACAATAGCTCTATCTCCCGAAGGGAGTAAATATGAATAACCGTGGGTGAAGCCCACGGTTAATGAACAAAACAAACTCTCAGCCCCGAAGGGGTTGAATATCACAAACAAAAACAATATGACCCTACGCACCGTAAATGTTACCCGCTATATTACTCCTTTGCGTGAAGGAGGTTCGTTACCCGCTTTAGCCGAAGCTGATGACGGTTTTAAATATGTTGTCAAGTTTCGGGGTTCCGGTCACGGAGCTAAAGCGCTGATTTCGGAACTGATTGGCGGCATGATAGCCAAACTGTTGAAATTACGCGTGCCCGAACTGGTGTTTGTAGAACTTGATGAAGCTTTCGGACAAACCGAAGGCGACGAAGAAATTCAGGACTTGCTGCAGGCCAGCCGCGGCTTGAATCTTGGTTTGCATTTCCTGTCGGGAGCGTTGGCTTACGATCCGGTAACTACCAAAGTAGATGGGCTGCTGGCTTCACAAATAGTCTGGATGGATGCTTTCCTGACCAATGTGGACAGGACGGTAAAGAACACCAATATGCTAATGTGGCACAAAGAGTTATGGTTAATCGACCATGGCTCAACCTTGTATTTTCACCACACCTGGACAAATTGGGACGTGCAGGCGTTAAGTCCTTTCCCGTTAATCAAAGAGCATGTACTGCTTCCTTTTGCCGATCAACTGGAAAGAGCAGACACTAAATTTAAGCAGATACTTACTCCTGAAGTCATTCGTAGGGTGGTCGATCTGATTCCCGATAGTTGGGTTACTTTTGCCGAAGAAGGTTTCTCTGCAAACGAAATCCGCGAAGTATATTATTTGTTCCTGACCCGCAGGCTGGAACATTCCGATAATTTTTTAAATGAAGCTCAACATGCAAGGAAAGCACTTATATGAATACGCTGTGATTCGTGTTTTACCCAAAGTGGAGCGCGAAGAGTTTATCAATGTCGGCATTATTCTGTTTTCGAAACGGGCGAAATATATCCGCATGATATATAAGTTAGACGAACAACGGCTCGGCGCTTTTTCCAACGAATTAGACCTCGATTTGCTGTGTGAAACCTTGCTTTCGTTTGAGAAAATCTGCAACGGCAGTAAAGAGGGCGGTACGATTGCCCAATTTGACATTCCCGAACGTTTCCGTTGGCTCACCGCCGTACGCAGCTCATGTATACAAACATCGCGACCGCATCCGGGTTATGCTGAAAATCTGGATTTGGAAACCGAAAAATTATTTGCAGAATTGGTATTGGGATAAAAATAGTGCATTGCTATCGGTTTTTAACCGAAAAAATAATCACAACGCTTTGCATATTAAAATAAAAACCGTAAATTTGCACCCTCTTTTCGGATAAGGTCAACAAGAAGCGCTGCTGTGAAGCATCTCACCTTCCCGATGTAATAATAAATTGTTATAAATAAATGTACGCAATTGTAGAAATTTTGGGACAGCAGTTCAAGGTAGAAGCCGGCAAAAAACTGTATGTTCATCGTATGAATGAAGCTGAAAGAGGCTCTCAGATTGAATTCGACAAAGTTTTGTTGCTCGACAACGAAGGGGTAGTTACCGTAGGCGCTCCCGTAGTTGAAGGAGCAAAAGTAATTTGTGAAGTTGTATCGCACGTTCGCGGCGAAAAAGTAATCGTTTTTCACAAAAAACGCCGCAAAGGTTATCGCAAACGCAACGGTCACCGTCAGAATTTTACAGAGTTAACAATTAAAGAAATCGTAGCTTAATTAAAACCGATAAAAATTAGAAGAAAATGGCACATAAGAAAGGAGTTGGTAGCTCAAAGAACGGTCGTGAATCGGAAAGCAAGCGACTTGGAGTAAAAATTTTCGGTGGTCAATTTGCAAAAGCAGGTAACATCATCGTTCGTCAACGCGGAACAGTTCACCATGTAGGTGAAAACATCGGCATCGGTAAAGACCATACTTTGTTCGCATTGATTGATGGAAAAGTAGAATTCAAAAAGAAAAAAGATAATAAATCTTTCGTTTCAATCAAACCGATCGAAGCTAACTAAGTTTAGTAAGATTTAAAAGCACTAAAGTCTCCTGTCGTTTTACCGTAGTGTAAAATTGCGGGAGATTTTTTATTAGAACAAAGATAAAAGAACAAAGATAAAAGAACAAAGACATTTGTAAGTTTATTAGAAATAGTAAATTGTAAATGAATAAATAGTAAATAAACATTATGTTGACACTCAAATATATCACCGAAAATACCCAGGAAGTAATTACCCGGCTGGCAAAGAAAAATTTCGACGGAGCTGCTATCATTGCTCAGGTTGTTGAACTCGATGGTTTGCGCAAAGCCACTCAAACGCAGCTCGACAATCAGTCGGCCGAGATGAATAATCTATCGAAAGAAATCGGAATGCTTTTCAAACAGGGCAAACAAGCCGAAGCAGCCGCAGCCAAAGAAAAAACTACTGAACTGAAAGACAGTATCAAAATCCTTGACGATAAATTATCGGAAATTGAGCAGTTACTCAACAACTTATTGGTACAAATTCCCAACCTGCCACACGAAAGTGTGCCTGCCGGAAAACATGCCGGAGACAATCTGATTGAACGAACAGGTGGAGCGATGCCAAATCTTCCCGAAGGGGCAATTCCTCATTGGGATTTAGCCAAAAAATATGATTTAATTGATTTTGAATTGGGCGTAAAAATTTCGGGTGCAGGCTTTCCTGTTTACAAAGGAAAAGGCGCTCGTTTGCAACGCGCTTTGATCAATTTCTTCCTCGATAATGCCCGCGAAGCCGGCTATCTCGAAGTGCAACCCCCTTATGTTGTAAATGCAGCTTCGGGTTACGGAACCGGACAATTGCCTGATAAAGAAGGACAAATGTACCATTGCACTGTAGACGATTTGTATTTGATCCCCACAGCCGAAGTGCCGGTAACCAATATCTATCGCGATGTTATTTTGGACGAAAAAGATTTGCCCATCAAAAATACGGCTTATTCAGCTTGTTTCCGTCGCGAAGCTGGTTCGTACGGAAAAGATGTTCGCGGATTGAACCGTTTGCATCAGTTCGACAAAGTGGAAATCGTGCAAATTCAACATCCCGAAAAATCGTACGAAACGCTTACTGAAATGGTGAATTACGTTCAAACACTGGTTGAAAAACTGGAACTCCCCTGGCGAATTCTTCGTTTGTGCGGCGGCGATATGAGCTTCACATCGGCTTTGACTTTCGATTTTGAGGTTTATTCTGCCGCTCAGGAACGTTGGTTGGAAGTAAGCTCTGTTTCTAACTTCGAAAGCTATCAGGCCAACCGTTTGAAATGTCGCTTCAAAGGCGCTGACAAAAAAACGCAATTAGCTCACACATTAAACGGTAGCGCTATGGCGCTTCCACGCATAGTTGCGGCTTTGCTCGAAAACAACCAAACGCCTGAAGGCATCCGCATCCCCAAAGCGTTGATTCCATACACAGGCTTCGAAATGATCGACTAATCGCAAACCGTAAAGGTTAAACATCATTTATCGGCCAACAGTCAACTTTAATTGTTGATTTGTTGGCCGATTTTTTTATTTTATAATTGGAACGCGAATGAAGCTGATTAAACGGATTGAAACGGAACTTAATTTTCACAACGGATTGAATTGCGAATCTTAATTCCGAATAATCGGAATTGATCCGTAAAAGTCACACAGCGAAAATCAGGCAAATCCGCTTCATCCGCGTTCCTTCTATCACTTTGAGTCCTTTTCTGTAATTATTATTTGTTGTTAATTGAAACGGTTTCTTCTTTCAAAAATGAAATAAAATCGGCTTCAAAATCCTTAATACTATACGGCGAAAATCAGGCAAATCCACCGTATCGGCGTTCCTATTTATTTATTTTAAAAATACAGCTATATTTGTAAATTCAAACTTTAAAAAGATAAATATTATGGAACTACTTCACAAAGATTTATCAGAAAAAATCATAAAATGCTATTTCAAGGTATACAACACACTCGGCTATGGCTTCTTGGAAAAAGTTTATGAAAATGCTTTAGCAATTGAATTACGAAAAATGGGATTAAATGTTAGATGTCAACAACCTATCAGAGTATATTACGAAACAGAATTAGTTGGCGAATATTTTGCAGATATAATCGTAAATGACTTGATTATTCTTGAGCTTAAAGCGAACTCAGCCATCCAGGAGCAACATGAATATCAACTTCTTAATTACTTAAAAGCCACCAATATTGAATTAGGGTTTCTGTTTAATTTTGGAACTGAAGCTGAATACAAAAGAAAAGTATTTATGAATAAATATAAAAAAAGATGAAAATCACCCTCGTACAAGATATTATACATTGGGCAGATAAAACCGCCAATCTGCAAAAAACTGAAAAACAATTGGCTGAACTTGCCGGAAAAACTGATTTAGTGGTTCTTCCCGAAATGTTCACTACAGGTTTTTGTACCAATCAGTTAGATTTAGCCGAAACGATGGAAGGCGAAACAGTTCGCACCTTGCAAAAGTGGGCTAAAACCTACAAAATGGCTATTACCGGAAGTTTTATCGCTACTGAAAACGAGAAAACATTCAACCGGGGCTTTTTTATTTTTCCCGATGGAAAAATTGAAACCGCCGATAAGCGACATTTGTTTTCGATAGGAGGCGAAGATCTGTATTTCAGCGCCGGCGACAGAAAGTTTATTGTCAATTATTGTGGCTTCAACATCAGACTATTGGTTTGCTACGATGTGCGTTTTCCGGTTTGGGCGCGCAATATAAACAATGAGTACGATCTATTGATTTATGTGGCTAATTTCCAAAAAAACCGCATCAAAAACTGGGATATTTTGTTGCAGGCAAGAGCCATTGAGAACCAGGCTTATGTTTGTGGCGTAAACTGCGTGGGAACGGATGGCCTGGGCATTGATTACAACGGCCATTCAACATTACTCGATTTTAAAGCAACGCCCCTGCTCTCTTTTCCCGAAAACGAAACATCCATTCAAACTTACGAACTAAGCCGTGAACCTTTGTTGAAATTCAGAGAAAAATCTGCTTTTTGGAAAGATGCCGATAAGTTTCAGATTTTGTAAAAACATTTCTTAGTGTAACTACTCAGCATCCTTTATTTTTATAACCTTTTGATTTTCAGTTC
>DIFH01000155.1 GCA_002427615.1 Paludibacter sp. UBA5753 | reverse complement strand
CCTTGCATTTACACCTAAAAAAAATACTATATATTACTATATAAATTACTATTTATCAGACTAATTATACTATTTCAGCAGACCCTATAGAGTGCTTGCAAAAAAAATCCTAATCATCAAGTAGTCAATTTGATATACAAAAGATGAAATAATCTTAAAAAATTTGGAAGTAACTCGTAAATAAAGAGTTAACTATATTGAATTTTATACCGAACTCATGTCAATTTAAGTTGCGGGTACGAAGAAACCGATTTAATTCTGTTTTTATCAAACCGTTTGATCCTTCTCGGTTGTATATTTTACATACCATGCATAGAATTTAGTAATCCCTTCCTGAATAGATGTGGAAGGCTTATAACCGAAATCTTTTTCCAAACGGCTGGTGTCGGCGTAAGTGGAGAAGACATCTCCTGGTTGCATCCCAACAAATTGTTTTATAGCTTGTTTACCAGTTACTTTCTCTATGGTGTTAATAAAATCCATTAATTTTATGGGATTGGAGCTTCCTATATTATAAATTTTATAGGGTATTTCCTCGAAAGGAGGAGTATCAATAATATTTATCAATCCCTGAATAGTATCATCGATGTAGGTGAAATCACGTTCTAAATTTCCGTGATTAAAGATTTTAATCGGCATTCCATCCAGAATGGATTGCATAAAAAGATATGGAGCCATATCCGGTCGCCCCCAGGGACCATATACGGTAAAAAATCGAACTCCTGTTGAAGGTAACTGATATAATTTGCTGTAAGCATGCGCCATTAATTCATTTGCTTTTTTGGTTGCTGCATAAAGACTTACCGGCTTATCCACCTGATCGTCTTCTGAAAATGGAATTTTCTCGTTTAATCCGTAAATGCTACTGGAACTGGCATAAACAAAATGTGCAGTAGAGTGGTTTCTGCAAGCTTCCAAAATATTTGTAAATCCAACAATGTTCGAATCAATATAGGAAAAAGGTTGATCGATGGAATAGCGGACTCCAGCTTGAGCAGCTAAGTTACAAACCACATCGAATTCTTCTTCGGTAAACATTTGATTGATTTTATCCTTCTCTTGTAAATCTATTTTCAAAAAACGATAGTTTGAATAGATGTTACTTTGTACGTATTTCCCTGTTTCAATTAATTCTGAATCGATGCCTTCCTCCTTCAATCGACTGTTTTTCAAACGAATATCATAATAGTCGTTGATATTGTCGATGCCAACTACTTCATCGCCGCGTTCTGCCAATTTTTTTACTAAATGACAACCGATAAATCCGGCTGCTCCTGTTACCAAAATTTTTTTCATCTTTTGTCGGGTTAATGTAGTTTTAATTTTACTTTGACAGATGAGAAATTTATATATCTATCAGGTCTCTACGGGGAACTTTGTATGCAGAGATTGTACTTGTTTTTGACCAATATCAAACCTCTACGAGGTTAAAAATGAGCATATTCCTTCCTAAAAATATGATGAGAAAGTCTGAATTTATAGGTTTTAAAATGCGACATTTTGTAAATTGAACACTAAATTCCCGCCTGATATTGAGTTTTGCTTTTAAAATCTGATTTTTTTTCAATTACAAAACAACAATAGAATATTTCCCAATATTTTTGTTTTCTTTTCCATGGACAATTTCTTGCAGGAAAACATGTTTTTTTATATCTTCTGTTTTGAGAAAAAGAATTCCGTTTTTGTACTGTTGCAGATTTAAGTCTTTTTCAGTCAACTCTTTTGGTTTCTGGTTTAAATAGACATCCATGTTTTGGGCTCGTTTAAGATTATAAAAGTAGTAAGAATTTATACCATTACGAAGGGCAAGTTCTTTGCCGTTTTTACAAAGTTCGCCATACCCTAAATCTTTGTTGATGGAAGGAACCATAAACCCGCTTGTAAAAATGGTCAGTAAAATTCCAACCGACAGGGTATTGATGGATTTGGTAAGATTTTTCTGCTTATACAAAAAAACAAGAGAAAATATACTTGAGATTGATAATATTCCGGCAATAATATAAATGAATGGACTTTCAGGAATATCCATTGATGGTAAGGTCTTTAATACAATAACTGCCGGCAGTACCAAACTGATAATTGCTGCCGGAATTGCAAGTAGCAGAGAAATTCCTTTTCCAATTTCCATTTTTTGCAATAATAATAAGGTAAGGTAGGCAATGAAAGGGAAAGTGGGAAGCATATAAATTTGTAATTTCGAGCTAAACAGTGTCAGCATAACGAAGGTTACCACAATAATCGTTAAAAATAATTTTTCCAGATCGGTGTGAATTAATTTGGATTTAATTCCTGCAATAGTAACTCCGATAAACAATAACGACCATGGAGCGAGACAATACCAAATGACTTCGAAATAGTAATAAAAAGGTTCTTTATGATGGAAAGAGTTTACCGCCCTATTCAGTGTTTGGTTGACTAATAAATTATAAAGATAATCGTATCCGGCTTCCTGATATACCCCGATGAACCATATAGCTGAACCAATCAGTAAAAAAGTCCACGTTTTGAGTCCCCAATAGCGGCCAATGGTTTTAATTTCTTTTTTTATTATCAAAAAAACAACTACGGAGAAAAGAGGTACCAATAATCCAAGAGGTCCTTTAGTGAAAAATGCCATAAATACGTAAAAAGGAAACAGAATACCGCTCCATTTCGTACCCTTACCTATATACATCTGATAAAAAGTGTATAACGACAGCACAATGAACATGCACATCAACATGTCCATCCTTAAAACAGCAGCCGACCCTATGAAATAGGCTGTACTTATTAACATGAATTGCCCTGTCAAGCGATTTTTTTTATCAACTACATTTGCCACCCATTTATCCATTACATAAATGATAACCAAAGCCGGAATTACAGAAAACAGGCCTAAAAACAACATGCTGTGGGCGCCAAAAAGAATTTTCCCAAGCATTACAATCCAAAGGTAAAGTGGCGGCTTATCGGCATACACTTCACCGTGATTGGTAAAAGTAAATATATTGCCGTTGCGTATTGCTTCATCCGCAATGCTAAGGTATTTTAATTCGTTATCCGGCGTAAAGTCGCGAAAGAATAAAAGAGGCAAAAATGCCAGCAGCAGTAAATACTTATTTGTTTTCATTCAGATATAACGTTTTTATCATTTAATGCAATGATTATATTTCGGGTATAAGCAATAAAACCTACCGATTGTCCTAAAATTAATACAGGATCTTTCCGTATAATTCCATAAGCTATAATAATAAATGATCCGATTAAGCTGATAACCCAGAAACCTATCGGCAGCACGGATTCTTTTCGTTTAACGGAATATATCCATTGATATACGAACCGAAATGTGAAAGTTATCTGGCCTAAAGAGCCAAAAATAAGCAACCATAAAGGTACTTTGTCATTCTTAAAAAAGGAAACCACGAATTCGTCGGCATGCTGGATTCCAAAAATAATAGCAATAACTGGAGTTATTATCAAAGCGATTTTTAGAAGGATATTGATTTTTTCCCAAATACCCTTTTCTTGCAAATTCCAAATGTAGATATAATACGATAAAAATTGTCCAAGTAAAATGGAAAAGTCTTCACGCATCCATCCGTAGATAAATAACAGATAAGAACCTGCAATACTTAATATCCAAAAAAGAGAGGGTGACAATACCTTCTTTGCTTTTTCCGATAAAATCCATTGAACAAGAATTCTGGCTGAAAAAAACACCTGCGCCAAAAACCCAATAATGTACATTATCATAAATTATTGTCGCCCACAGTGTAGTTAATATATCTTTTTCTCATCCATCGGTAAGCAAAACAGTCTATAAACGGCGAAATTAACCTGTTCCATAAATGATATTTTGAGACGCCTGCCATGCGAGGGAAATGACGCACAGGAACCTGCTTAACTCTACCGTTTTGCAATTGAATGAGAGCTGGGAGAAAACGGTGCATACCTGTGAAGAAAGGAATACGTTTGGCATAGTCGGTACGCATTACTTTTAGAGGACAGCCGGTATCGGAAACGCCGTCATTAGTCATCATTCGTCGAAAACCGTTTGCAATTTTAGATTGAAGATTTTTAAATAATGAATCTTTCCGGTTCACTCTTATGCCCATAACCATTTCGTATTCTTTAATGTGTTCCAGCAAAAGATTGAAATCTTCGGGTGTGGTTTGAAGGTCTGCATCCATATATCCCAAATACTCGGAGTCAGCAGCATCTATTCCTGCTTTCATGGCCGTGCTTAATCCTGAATTTTTCTCTAAATCCAGAAAATAAAAATGCTTATTCCTTTCACATATTTCAACAAGATATTTCTTGCTTTGGTCTTTTGAACCATCATTTACGAATAAAACACAAGCAGGAAAAATTGATTGTGGAAGGAAATCGGCTAATTTTTTTTCTAAATTTAGCATATTGTCCTCTTCATTATATACAGGGACAATAATGGTAAATTTATAGTTCGATGTTTTGTTCATTTACAACTATTTATCTAATTGTGAATTAAGAGTCAACTTTACATCCGTTATTCAAATAAATCAACATAGAAATTAGCCGACAATCGGTTTCAGGTTTAATTTCTACATCAAGAAGCGGTATTTATTGAAAAACGTAAATGTTGATTGTAATTTAATCGGTAGGGACGTAATTAGTGGCTATGAATTACCGATTTAAAACTCTCTTTTTATTAGTTTTATCTGTTATTTGTTCTAAAAATAAATATTTAATTTAACTTTCAATTGTATCAGAGTTGTTCTCTGTTATATTCAAATTATTTAAATGAAGTACAAGTGAAGATGTAATTAAATATTTATTGCGAAAAACGGAGCAAAGATAGTTGTATTTTATGTAAAATCAATTTATGGAATGAATTTTTTACAATACCAGGCTGATGCGAGATGGGTGACTCCAAGTCACTCCGTAAGAGATAAACCGCATTGAAAGTATCAATGAAAAAGTTCAAAGATTTTGACTCCCTTCGGATATATAGTTAAGCAAAAAAATAACTGTTGAAAAAGAATTGTATTGTCCTGATTTTGTTTGGTTTTTGTAGCCCTATTTCAGGAGTATACACTATTTGTCCCGACCAAGTCAATACAATTATTAAAGTAAAAAGAATGGCGCTGGTGGGTGGAATATGTCATCCTACCCTTTGTATTATAAGGATTTGAAATCCGATATGTACTCCTTCTTCCTCCAAGAGAGATTAAAATTTTATTCATTTATTAAAACTGGAAGAACAGGGGATTACTCAAACTGAGCATTTTTTGCAGGTAAATTTTAAAATGAGTATTTTTGCACAAAATAAAGAGATCGTAATATGGATAATATTAAATTCAATCATATAACGCCTATACAACTACGTTTTAATGACTTCGATACATTGGGACATGTGAATAACTCGGTTTACTTCTCCTTCTATGATTTGGGAAAAATTTCTTATTTCAATGAGGTTCTGCCAGATGTAAATGTTAATAAGGAAGTTGGTGTTGTAATCGCCAACATTCAGGTGAATTTTCTTCTGCCTGTATACCCTGAAGAAGATGTTGCTGTGGAAACCGCTGTGGTGGAAATCGGCAACAAAAGTTTTAAACTGTTACAACAACTGATCGATGTGAATACAAAGGAAGTGAAATGTATCTGTCGGACGGTAATGGTTTGTTATGATGCAAAAACTAAAACGAGCCGTTCCGTTTCTGATGACTGGAGAAAAGCTATGGCGGATTTTGAAGGGAATCCGGAACTTTGCAAAGTACACAAGGAGAACTAACCGTTCCCTGTATCTCCGGTTTACTGACATTGATTTGTACCATACGTGAATATGTTCTACTTTTGTACCGGCATATAAAGCCATAAACATTTATCCACATCATGACTAAACTCGTAATTTTCGATTTGGATGGAACGCTTCTCGACACCATCGAAGACCTGGCAAATAGCGTGAATTTCGCATTACAACAACATAATTTCCCTGCACATCCGGTGGATGCATTCCGTTTTTTTGTGGGAAATGGTGTAAATAAATTGCTTGAACGCGCTTTACCCGAGCCGCACCGCAATGCCGATATGGTATCGATGCTCAAAGTGGATTTTATTCAATACTATTTCACCCATTCCGATGAATTTACAAAGCCATATCCAGGGATAACTGAATTGGTGGGACGGCTTTACATGGAAGGGTACAAACTGGCCGTTGCTTCAAATAAGGTACATGCCGCAACAGTTGATTTAGTGAAAAAATTTTTCCCCAATATTGAATTTGCAGCCATGCTGGGACAGCGCGAAGGGTTTCCCGTAAAGCCAGATCCTGCCATATTGGAAGAAATCATCCAAGTGGCCGGTGTTGAAAAAACGGAAGTACTCTATGCAGGCGATTCGGGTGTTGACGCAGCCACCGCTTATAATGCAAAAGTGCCATTTGTAGGCGTTCTGTGGGGTTTTCGTCCGCGAAAGGAACTGGAAGACGTCGGGGCGACTGTTTTTGTTGAAAACGCAGAGGAATTATATGAATTGGTGGTCAATAAGAGGAAGTGAAAGGTTATTTATACCAGCCTGCTGTTGGCAAGCTTTCAGGACATCATTCAATAGAAACATAAATTTTGGTGCAAAGAAGATGGTCAGTTATATTCAAAAGCCATGCAGTTGCTCCTAAAAAATCAGGCGTATAGGTCAAAAAGCACTATTTAGGCAAAATTGCCATCTCTACATTGCAATTTTACAAAAAACCCGTATCTTTGTATTGTTTTTCAACTTGCTCCCCGAATATTACAACACTTTATATATATTTGTAAATGAATTTACTGGAACAAATTATGGAGCGTGCCAAGGCAAACCTGAAACGTATTGTATTGCCCGAAGGTACCGAAATCCGCACTCTGAAGGCGGCGGATATTATTTTGAAAGAAAAAGCAGCCAAACTGATTTTAATCGGAGATGAACAGGAAATTAGAAAACTGGCCGCCGAAAACAACCTGACCAATATACACGAAGCTACCATTGTAAATCCTGAAACCGATTCGAAAATGAACGCCTATTCCAATTTGCTTTACGAAATCCGTAAAAGTAAAGGGATGACCATTGAGGAAGCTCAGGAGTTGGCTAAACAACCTTTATACTTAGGTTGTTTAATGATTAAAAATGGCGATGCCGATGGCGAATTGGCCGGAGCTCGAAACACAACCGGAAACGTACTTCGTCCGGCTTTCCAGATTATAAAAACTGTGCCGGGCATCAGCGTGGTTTCGGGGGCATTACTTATGTTCACGCCAACTTTGCAATATGGTGAAAAAGGGTTGCTGGTTTTTGCCGACTGTGCCGTAAATCCGAATCCTACGGCTCCCGAACTGGCTCAGATTGCCGTTTGTACCGCCGATACAGCCCGTTCTATCTGTGGGTTTGAACCGAAAGTAGCCATGTTGAGTTTCTCAACCAAAGGCAGCGCCAAACACGAGTTGGTGGACAAAGTAGTGGAAGCGACACGTATTGCCCGGGAAATGAATCCCGACCTCCAAATTGAAGGGGAACTGCAAGCCGACGCCGCATTGGTTCCGGCTATCGGACAAAGCAAAGCGCCGGGGAGCGCCATTGCAGGTCATGCCAACGTGTTAATTTTCCCCGACTTGCAAGCAGGAAATATCGGATATAAAATGGTGGAACGTTTCTCGGGAGCACAAGCTGTGGGTCCGATTTTACAGGGAATAGCTGCTCCTGTCAACGATCTGTCGCGTGGATGCTCGGTGGACGATATCGTGCGGATGATTACTATTACGGCGAATCAGGTAACTTCCTAACCCCTGAAGGGGAATAAGAAGGAAACTCCTGTGATTTCAAAGACATTTAATACAATTATAACTAAAATAGAGCCTTCCCCTCGGGGAAGTTGGAGGGGTTTATTATGGCAGAAGAAATTATTGAAGCAATTGAACGCTACGGGCTAAGCAAGCGAAACAGAAAGCGGACGCTTTTTTCGCGCATAGGTGTAGTGGGTTGCGGAAAAGAAGGAAGCGTGATTGCTACAAGAGCCGCATTAAAAGGACTTGAAGTGGTTTTTCTGGAACCTACCGATGAAAGAATAGCCAACGCTTACGCCCGCATCGAGCACCAATTAGACAAAAAAATCCAGAACTGGGGATTAACCGAAAATGAGAAAAAAGCCATTCTGGGTCGTATACAGGGGACTATTAAATATGAGGATTTCAGCGGTTGCGATTTCGTGATTGAAGCCATTCGATATGATGATCAAACCGGCGAACGCCGCGTACGCAATCGCAAAGAAGTATTCCGCCAGTTAGAAGAAGTGTTGTCGCCACGGGCGATTATTGCCTCGAACGTGTCGACAGTGGTGGTTACCGAACTCGCTTCCGAAATGGTACATCAGGATCGTTGCATTGGTCTGCACTTCCTCTCTAATATACCCGATTCATACATTATCGAAATTGTAAGAGGCCTGAACACTTCGGACGATACCTATAATAAAGTTTGTCAGTTTGCTAAAGCCATTAACCACGAATATGTTGAGGTGATGGAATCGGCGGGGCTTGTAAGTCTCCGTTTGTTTCTTATTCAGTTAAACGAAGCTTGCTCAATTTTAATGGAAGGCATTTCAACGGTCGAAGATATTGACCGCGTATTGACGGTGGGCTTTGGTCACCGACAAGGCGTTTTCCGCACTGCCGACCAGTTAGGTATTGAGAAAATTGTAAAAATGCTCGAAAATCTTTACGAAGAATACGGACATGTGAAATACAAACCATCGCCTATTCTGCTTCGTCTCTCGCGTGCCAAACATTTCGGTATCAGCAAAGGAAAGGGATTTTACAATTACGATGAATCAGGAAATATAATTAAATAAGGAAGGACGAAAACATGAAAATATTAGTTTTAAACTGTGGAAGTTCGTCGGTGAAGTATAAATTGCTCGACATGACGAGCAATGAAGAATTAGGTTCAGGTGGTGTTGAAAAGATCGGGATGAAGGGTTCGTTCCTTAAACATATCCGTCGCGATGGACAGAAAGTAATTCTGAAAGGTGAAATTCTTGAACATCAATTGGCTGTTGAATATATATTGGGAATTCTTACCAGCGAGAAGCATGGCGCTATCAATTCGCTCGAAGAAATTAACGCCGTTGGACACCGCGTTGTGCATGGAGGCGAAAAATTTAATTCAAGTGTGCTGATTACCGAAGAAGTGATACAGAAAATTGTGGAATGTATTGATATAGCTCCGCTTCACAATCCACCGAACCTTGCCGGTATTTATGCCATCAGCGAGCTGCTGCCCAATGTCCCCCAAGTAGCGGTTTTCGATACGGCATTCCACCAAACCATGCCCGATTATGCGTATATGTATGGTATTCCCTACTCGCTTTATACCAAATACGGAATCCGTCGTTACGGCTTTCACGGAACAAGCCACCGGTATGTGTCGCATCGTGCCTGTGAATTTTTAGGTCTTGATTACAACAAAACAAAAATGATTACGGCTCACATTGGTAACGGAGCATCGGTTACAGCCATCGAAAATGGGAAATCGGTGGACACTTCGATGGGTTTCACGCCTATCGAAGGATTGATGATGGGAACGCGCTCGGGCGATGTGGATCTGGGCGTTGTAACTTTCCTGATGGAAAAGGAAATGATAGGCGCAGCATCGGTGTCAACGCTTTTCAACAAACATAGCGGCGTATTGGGCGTTTCGGGATTTTCGTCGGATATGCGTGATATCGAAAATGCTATCGCCGAAGGCAATGAACGCGCTAAACTGGCGCTCGATATGTACGAATATCGCATCAAAAAATATATCGGATCGTATATTGCTGCCCTGAATGGCATTGACGTGCTTGTTTTTACCGGCGGTGTAGGCGAAAATCAAACCGGAACACGCCGAAAAGTATGCGAAGGCTTAGGATTCATGGGCTTGAAAATCGACATTGAACTTAATGCTAAAAGCCGTGGCAAAGAAGTGTTGTTAAGTACGCCCGATTCAACGGTGAAAGTAGTGGTTATACCAACCGACGAAGAATTTATGATTGCTTCGGATACGCTGGAAATTGTAAAAATGACCTTATAAACTCCGATCAGCGGACTCAATTACATTGAAATTGAATTTTAAAAGTAAACTGGCGAAACATCTATATTTTTGTTTCGTCAGTTTTTTTTATAAAAGTTTATAATACTGCCTTGAGGTCACAACCCACTAAACAACAAATACAAAAAAATGTAACTACTCAGGCTGAGTTTATGATTTAGCGTTGCCGGATAATTTTAATGATTGAAGGATAAAAATCAAAAAAATCATCAATGTTTTGACTGTTTAAAACAAAAACAACCTTTCGACTGTTATTTCGGGTACATTATCAACAACAAAATGGCACGGAAACGTGCATTTTTTTTCGTAAATTTGTGCTCAATTTTAGATGTCGGGAAAATGGCATCTTAAAATTGCAAAAATGAAAATATAATTATGGCAGAAGATATATTACACGAAGTAACGCAGGCAGATTACAAATACGGCTTTACTACTGATATTGAAACGGATATTATTCCTATTGGTCTCAATGAAGATGTGGTTCGACTTATTTCGGCAAAGAAAAACGAACCTGACTGGTTACTCGAATATCGTTTAAAGGCGTATCGCCACTGGACGACAATGAAAATGCCCGAATGGGCGCAGCTCAAAATTCCCGAAATAAATTATCAGAACATATCCTATTATGCGGCTCCACGCAAAAACGCGCCTAAAAACCTGGACGAAGTGGATCCCGAATTGCTGAACACATTCAACAAACTGGGCATTCCGCTCGAAGAACAAATGGCTTTGTCGGGCATAGCCGTGGATGCGGTTATGGATAGCGTTTCGGTGAAAACAACGTTTAAAGAAACCCTGGCCGAAAAAGGCATAATCTTTTGCTCGTTCAGCGAAGCGGTGGAACATCACCCCGATTTGGTCAGAAAATATATGGGATCGGTGGTGCCTCATACCGATAACTTTTATGCCGCGCTCAACACAGCTGTATTCAGCGATGGGTCATTTGTTTATATTCCCAAAGGCGTTCGTTGCCCGATGGAATTATCAACCTATTTTCGCATCAACGCGATCAACACAGGGCAGTTTGAGCGTACTTTGATCATTGCCGACGAGGATAGTTACGTTTCGTATCTTGAGGGCTGTACCGCTCCTATGCGCGACGAAAACCAACTTCACGCAGCAATTGTAGAAATTGTGGTTCAAAAAAATGCTGAAGTGAAGTATTCCACCGTTCAAAACTGGTACCCGGGCGATAAAGAAGGCAAGGGCGGCGTTTATAACTTTGTAACCAAACGCGGCTTATGCAAAGGCGACAACTCAAAACTGTCGTGGACGCAAGTTGAAACGGGTTCGGCAATTACCTGGAAATATCCGAGTTGTATTTTGCAGGGTGATAACTCGTCGGCAGAATTCTATTCGGTGGCAGTAACCAATCATCACCAACAAGCCGACACGGGAACAAAAATGATTCATCTCGGCAAAAACACAAGCAGCCATATTCTTTCGAAAGGAATTTCGGCCGGCGTAAGCAATAACAGCTACCGAGGTTTGGTGCGTGTGGCTGCCAATGCCGAAAATGCACGGAATTTCTCGCAATGCGACAGTTTGCTGTTGGGCGACAAATGTGGAGCTCATACTTTTCCCTACATGGAAGTGAATAACGACTCTGCCATTGTGGAACACGAAGCAACGACATCGAAAATTAACGAAGACCAAATATTTTATTGCAACCAACGCGGCATTTCGACGGAAGATGCCGTAGGATTGATTGTAAACGGCTATGCTAAAGAGGTGATTAACCAACTGCCAATGGAGTTTGCCGTGGAAGCGCAAAAACTGCTGCAAATAACCTTGGAAGGAAGCGTGGGGTAAAGCTACTCCAAATCTCCCCGAAGTGGAGGCTTTTATAAATTGTAAATAATTAAAAACAGGAAAGGAGTCAACGCCAAAGGCGAGACGAGTTCCACACGACAACTAACTAAAAAATTATTTCCGCATGAATACAACAAATAATAATCAATCGCAAGCTCAAACATCCCCCTTATTGGGGCGGACGGGAGAGCCTTTGCTCACAATTAAAAACTTACACGCCAATGTTAATGGCAAAGAGATATTAAAAGGATTGGACCTGACTGTTCGTCAGGGAGAAATACACGCTATCATGGGGCCGAATGGCGCCGGAAAATCAACCTTGGCTTCGGTACTTACCGGTAATCCTGCCTTTGAGGTAACACACGGAAGTGTTACTTTTTACGGGAAAGATTTACTGGAACTCAGTCCGGAGCAACGTGCAAACGAAGGTATTTTCCTTAGCTTTCAGTATCCGGTCGAAATTCCGGGTGTGAGCATGGTTAATTTTATGCGTACGGCTATCAACGAACAACGCAAATACAGAGGACTTGATCAGATTTCGGCTACCGATTTTCTCCGGTTGATGCGCGAGAAAAAAGAACTGGTTGAAATGGATAATAAACTCGCCAACCGTTCGGTAAACGAAGGTTTCTCGGGTGGAGAAAAGAAACGTAACGAGATTTTCCAAATGGCTATGCTCGATCCGAGTTTGTCTATTCTGGATGAAACCGACTCAGGACTCGACATCGATGCCTTACGCATTGTGGCAAACGGCGTAAACAAACTGAAACGTCCCGACAACGCAAGCATTGTGATAACTCACTACCAACGTTTGCTGGATTATATTATCCCCGATTTTGTTCATGTATTGTACGATGGAAAAATTGTAAAATCCGGAACTAAAGATTTGGCTTTCGAATTGGAAGAAAGAGGCTACGACTGGATTAAACAGGAAGTGGAAGAAACCCGCTAAATCGCCTCTCGCCTCTCGCCTCTCGNNCGAGACAGGTAAAGTCGAGACAGGTAAAACCGAGACAGGTAAAGTCGAGACAGGTAAAGTCGAAACTTAGCAAAATGGACTTTTGTCCGTAAAATATAAAAATATATGGAAACCATAAAAAACGTGTCTGTTCCTGAAGTCTCCCTTTCGGGGAAGTTGGAGGGGCTCGAACAACAATATATCGATTTATACAAACAATATCACGAGCAGATAAAACAGCATTCGGCTTCGGTGATGAACCTTTCGAGAGATGTTTCTTTTGGGCTCTTTGAGCAATTGGGATTTCCCACATCAAAACTCGAAAACTACAAATATACCGACCTGAAAGAACCTTTATCGGGAGAATACGGATTGAACCTGAACCGGCTGAAAATTCCCGTAAATCCTTACGAGGTTTTCAAATGCGATGTCCCCGGCATTCATTCTTATCTGTATTTTGTGGTGAACGATGGATTTTATCCTGTGAACGACACCCGCAACGAAACGCTTCCCGAAGGAGTAATTATCGGAAGCTTAAGCCAGATGGCTGAAGTGCATCCCGAGCTCATCGAAAATTACTACGGCAAATTAAGCAACACAAAAAAGGATGGGTTGGTGGCTTTCAATGGCGCTTTTGCCCAGGATGGATTTTTTATGTACGTTCCTAAAAACGTGCAACTCGACCGTCCGGTGCAATTGATCAATATAATGCGCTCCGATGTCGATTTTATGGCAAACAGCCACAATCTGATTATACTTGGAGAAGGAGCAAAAGCTCAATTGTTGGTTTGCGACCACACGGTTGATGATGTGCGTTTTCTTTCGAATCGGGTTACTGAAGTTTTCATAGGCGAAAATGCTACCTACGAACATTACAAACTCGAAAACACGCACACCAAGACAACCAATCTTTCCACGTTGCTCATCGACCAGCAAGCCTCATCCAACGTGTTGGGCAATATAATCACATTGCACAACGGCGTAACGCGAAATACGATTGAAATTGATATCGATGGTGAAAACTGCGAAACTTTACTGTGCGGGATGGCGATTGCAGATAAAAAACAACAGGTCGATAATTTTACATCCATTATTCACAATCAACCCAATAGTAACAGCCGTGAATTATTCAAGTACGTGTTGGATGATATGTCGAAAGGCGGATTTACCGGAAAATTATACGTGGCCAGAGATGCCCAAAAAACATCGGCATTTCAAACCAACCGGAACATTCTGTTGAATAAAAGCGCCAAAATGCGCACCAAACCACAATTGGAAATTTATGCCGACGATGTGAAATGTTCCCACGGGGCTACTATTGGTCAGTTGGACGAAACCGCAAAATTTTACATGCAATCGCGCGGTATTCCCGAAAAAGAAGCCCGGTTGTTGCTGATGTATGCTTTTACAGGCGATGTGATTGAAAACATACGCATCGATGCTTTACAGGACCGCATCAAACTGTTGGTCGAAAAACGACTTCGCGGCGAACTTTCGAATTACGAAGGGTGCGTGATTTGTCAGTAAACCCTAACCCTCAAAAAGTACGCGGTACATTTGAGAATTTAAAGAAAATTATCAGAAGCGTAACAACAAGTTGCGCTTTTTTATTTCAATTTTGAATTATGAATCTAAGTCCCGAAATCATTAAGAAAAAACTCCTTCAACCACTTCCCGGTTTGTCGTCGCACCTTAAAATGGCCCCTGCATCGCGTGCCGAAGAAATAGCGCGCTTCAACGGAAACTTCCAGAATGCCCGTAAAAGCGGCGTAATGATACTCCTGTTTCACGAGAACGAGCGCTTGAAAGCGATTCTTATCCGTCGCAGTTTTTATGTGGGCATTCATGCCGGACAAATTGCATTTCCAGGAGGTCGTTACGAGGAAAGTGATGTGGATATAAAACACACCGCCCTGCGCGAAATTCATGAAGAAATCGGAATTCCAGCCGAAAAAATTGAAGTCATCGGGCGTTTATCGGATATTTATGTGCCGCCCAGCAATTTTCTGATCAGCGTTTTTGTGGGATATTTAAACGAAAAGCCCCGATATAAAGCCGATGAACGCGAAGTTGCCGAGATTATCGAAATTGATATGGAGGAATTTTTCAGGGAAGATGTTATTCAGGAAAAAGAATTTGTAGTACCTTCGGCAAAAACTTCGGTAAATGCGCTCTATTATAAAGTTGGCAACATCGACTTATGGGGCGCCAGCGCTATGGTTATGACCGAACTACTGGATATGTTAAATGAAACTTGATTTGTAATTTACTATTAGGTTTTGTATTGGTAATCGTGAATATTTAAAACGCGCGACCCATCTCGTCAAAGGTAGGACAAACTCTTATAAATCAAACTTTTCAAGAAGCAATGTCCGAAAAAATCCGTCTCAATAAATTTATAAGCGATAGCGACATTTGTTCGCGTCGCGAAGCCGACAAGTATATCGAAACCGGTCATGTGATGGTGAATGGTCGCCGTGCAAAAATTGGCGATATAGTTTCGGCACATGATAAAGTAATGCTCAATGGCAATCCCGTTGAAACAAAAACAGGCAATGATTTTGTGTTTATGGCGTTCAACAAACCTGTTGGCATTGTATGCACCACCGAAATCGGGGTAAAAGACAGCATTATCGATTATATCGGTTATCACGAGCGCATTTTCCTTGTCGGTCGGTTGGACAAAGATTCGCAAGGTTTAATTTTCCTGACCAACAATGGCGACATTGTGAATAAAATTTTGCGTGCCGGCAATAAACACGAAAAAGAGTACCTTGTAACCGTGAATAAGCCGGTAACCGATGATTTTATTTTGAAAATGGGAAATGGAGTTCCAATTTTAGGCGAAATGACCAAGAAATGTAAAGTAACCAAAGAATCGGCTGCTGTTTTTCGCATTGTCCTGATTCAGGGTCTGAACAGGCAAATTCGTCGTATGTGTGAATATCTCGGTTACGAAGCAGTAAAACTGGAACGTGTCCGTATTATGAACATCAGCCTGAAAGGATTACCTTTGGGCGAATGGCGCATGCTGCAAGATGAAGAAATGGAGCAAATGATGGTTGCGATAGCCTATTCTACATCAGACACCCAACTTCCTAAAGGGGTCATTAAGAGTGAGTTGCGAAACATAGAGCGCAAAACACAAAACCCGCTACGGCAAACAGCCGCGAAACCCGCCACGGCAGGCAGGCACGGAAAAGAAAAATCAGCCAAACATACTCCGTTAGTTTCCACGACTAAAAAAGTTGATAGGGCTGCAGTTGACAATCCAAAATCACGGGAACTCAGGAGCAAATCGAGTAACTCGAATGGCAGGAAAAATGGCTCAGACAAAAACAACAAACCCTCATCCGGCAATTTCAGCAACAGGCGAAAGAAATAAGGTTACGTCAATTTGTCCCAAGTTTCGTTCAGTCGGTTTATGAAAAAGCGCACAGGTAAAAATTACATCAAATATCTGAACGATTTAAGGCTTGACATCGCATCCCGTTATCTGGTCGACACCAACAAAACAATTGCTGAAATCAGTTAGGAATGTGGTTTTAATAATTTATCCAGTTTTAACCGGATATTCAAAAAACGTAACTACTCAGCACCCTAATAATTTTGATAATAATTAGCCATTTAGTTGATTGTTATGTATCTAAACTCTTTGCCCCGACGGAGCTAACTATGAATAACCCCCAGTAAGCGAAGCGCAACTGGGGGATAATGAA
>DIFH01000137.1:79694-80114 GCA_002427615.1 Paludibacter sp. UBA5753 | reverse complement strand
AATTTGAAAGATAAGGTACTAATTTATATTTCGGTGCGCTGCACCTTTGGGCTTTTTCTGCTTGTATTTTCTACCAATATATCGGGACTCTGTCCCTTTGTTGACAGGTGCAGCGCACCGCTATATTGGTAGAAATAATATCCTGAATAAAAATCAAGGTGCAGCGCACCGAAATAGTGTATTTGAAACTTTAGGAGCTTTTGAGGATAATCTTTTTACTTTTTTACAAATACACTAACTGTATTCGCCTTTTAGACTTTTTTATCCCGTCCTACCGAATATCCTTATTCAATGGATAAAGCTTCGCGGACGTCTGACGGAAACCAACTTTAGTTTTCCTAATTACATATCCGTGAGGACATGGGAAATAAAATTAAAAATAATTATCCGTAATGTGTCCTAACCTGGACAAGCCAGAAC
>DIFH01000137.1:47507-79689 GCA_002427615.1 Paludibacter sp. UBA5753 | reverse complement strand
CGCAAATAAAGGCTGATATTTCCTGGATTTTTATTACAATTTAAATGACTGATATTTGAATATTGTGCCAAAAAATACACGAATTTGAAAGATAAGTTACTAATTATTGTGCCATTTATGAATCCCGCCCAGAGCCTGTTGCGAGTATCACCACACCGATTGTAAAAAGTTTTACCAGATTGATCAGTTTTCCAAAAAAACACTTATATTTATCCGATTGTGTTTGAGGCGATGGAGGATATACAAAAATTGTAGTATAAAAAACGAAGGTGTCCATTTATTTTTTTTGGACGCCTTCGTTTTCACATTGAATGTTTTTTTTCAAAATGAAAACGCCGCTCCCACCATTACATTGGTACCTTGCACTTCGTAACCGTAGAAATCCTGGTACGGATTATTAATCAGGTTATTAATTTTGGCAAACATGGTGAACCAGTTGAGGTAGGAGTAGGAAGCGCCTAAGTTGATGTCTACTTTTGGGCGCATGCGCAAGGACATGTCGTCTAACTTGGCAAAACGTTCGCTTTCGAAAAATACATTGGTCGATATGTTCAGGTTGTGGGTTATGCGCCAGTCTGCCGCTATATCGGCTTCAAATTTCGGTTTATTCCAGGCTACGGGGATGTCAAAAACCTTCCAGTCGTTGTAGGCTCCTTTCAGTTGGATGTTGATCAGGTTGCGAATGTTGTAGTTAGCCCTTATACCTATTTTCAGGAGCGATGCTTCGCTGTAGATGGCATTAAATCTGTTGCTGTAAATAACCGAATCATTGGGTAAAGCCAAAGATGCCGACGACAGCTCAGAATAAGCATAATCTTTATTGACGAAGAAATACTGATTGTCGATATAGCGATAGTTTACATAAGCATCGAGTAATACATTGTAAGCCGGTTTTACTTTCACGCCGATATAGGCGTTTAAGGGCGTGTAAGTGTCTTTCACGCGTAAATCGGAGTAGAGAAAACGGTTCTCGGTAAACATCCCGTCGAGTGTGTTTACATTATAACCTCCTTCTACGCCGGCATACACGGCTAACCATTTCGGAACGGCTTTCCACTCGGCGTTGATATCGGGCGAAGGGTTAAACGGACGACCATGCACGAATGAAAAGCTCGATTTCACACCCAGCCGGAGATTCCAACTGTTCCGTTCAATGCTGTAATAAGGATTCATTGAAAAAACCGTATAGCTGTCCCATACATTAATGACCGCGTCGATATCCGATTTATACATCATGTTTTGCATTTCAATATCCAATCCCAGCCTGTTTCTGCCGTTTTGTGTGTTGAAGCGTGCTTTTGTGTGTATAATATTTTCGGTGAGCCCGTTGCGCGAATCAAAGGTTTTGTATTGTATTTCACCCAAATAGCGTAAACCGTTTGTATTGGGTAATGAGCGTACTCCGACGTAGGTGTTGAAACGCCAGAAAACATCATTATCGGGGCTGTTGGCAATCTCATCTAACGAGAATGTTTTGGCCGTGCGGTTTATGCGCACCAGATTCAGTTCTTTGTATTTTGCCAATCCGCCGGTAGCCAACGCCGATAAGTCGGTAACTGCTCCGGTTCTGTCAAATTGGTCGCCGTAATATTTGAAATATTCATGCCTGAGTCCGATACCGGCATACAAATCCATTTTTTTAAAATAATTGTCGAACATAAGCGCGGCATTGGTGGTTGAATGCGCTTCTTTGCTAAATGTAGCCAAATGGTTCAGTTTCATGTCGAAACGCATGTTGGGTTTTTTGATGACAGGCAGGGCAAAATCCACCATATTATTAAAATAGTTTCCTAACCCCACGCGGACAAAAGCTCCGTTCGGATTTTTTCGGCGTTGACGCTCAAGTTCGGCCGCAGAGAGCGTGTGGATATTCTGACCTATCGGTAATGGCAGATTAAATTCGGTGTATTTGACAGCTGTTTTTTCAACAGCCGGTTCTATAATTTCCGGTACCGAACTTATTTTTCCGGCATCCTGAATGACCGGTTGATATTCGCGCTCAACGGTTACATTCTGATCAACTGTTTGTGCATTTGCCCCGACAGCCATCAACAACAGTGCAGGTATTATATATTTTGAAGTTTTCATCGTCATAAATGTATTAAAAATTTTCAATTTCTGTTTCATCTTCATCAATTATCAGTTTATCATCTTTTGACTCTCACGTTGAGCTATGGCATCGAGTCGTTCGATAATCAATGTCTGGATTTCGTCGGGAACGGTATAATTTTTCTGTAAACTTAACAGGTATTGTTTGGCTTGGAAGTCATTGTTTTGCAGGATGTAAACATCCGAAAGCAGCACAAAGCTACGTGCCAGCCAGAACTGGTAAGGTGTATTTTTTTTGGCAAAATCAAGCACTTCGTTTTCAGTATCGGTAAGTTTTCCCTGTTCGAAATAAAGATTAGCCAGTAAATATTTCGATTCGGCTCCATTGGCGGTACGCGTATCGGCAGCCAGTGTTTTCAAATCGGCTAACGCCTGCGATGACTGGTTCAGTGCAATGTAAGCTTTAGCCCTGTTATAACGGGCTTCCGATTTCAGTTCGGCGCTCGATCTTGTGTCGTTCAGAATTTCGTTGGCAATGCTTATGGTGGTTTGATGGTCGTTCAGGAAATAGCTGCAGCGGAGGATTCCCAAGCGAGCCACGTTGCGGTCGTCGGCGCTTTGCGCCATGTATTGCAATTGTTTAAAGTATTGCAACGAGGAGTTATAATTCTTCTGGTCGTAAGTGATTTCGGCGCAACGGGTTGTGGCTTCCTGTATGTATTGGTTGCCGGCAATCAGCAATAACGCCTGATAGGCAGCCAGCGCGTTGTCTTTGTCGTTGGTTCGGTAATAACTGTCGGCAAGGTAAAATTGTGCGATAGTGCAGTAACGTCCTCCCGAACAATAACTGTTCAGGTACGAGCGCAATCCGGTAATTGCTTGCGCGTAATTGGCATTCATGTATTGTCTTTCGGCTGCGATATATGAAATGGAATCTTCGCGGGTTGCCGTGTTGGCGCCGATTTTCATATCCAGTGTTTTGGTGTAAGCCAGATATGAGGCGACATCGTTTTTCTCGATATAAACCGATTCGAGACTTTCGAGCGCCGTGTACGATTCTTCGGTTCCGGGATAGGATGAAATAACCTTTTTGTAAGCCGTAATTGCCTGGTCGTAATTGTTCTGGTTGAAATAAATCATACCTATTTCGAGGGCGGCCTTTCGCGCCTGATTGCTGTTGGGCTGCAGGCTGAGCAAACGCTGGTAGGTAGAAATGGCTTTGGAGTCATTCTCAAGCATTACATAAGCACGTCCCATTTCATACAGGGCGTCGTCGATATATTCGGAGTTCGGGTATGTCGAAATCAGATTTTCGAGCCGGTTGATTTTTGTCGTGTAATTTTTTTGTAAGCCCGCCGCATAAGCGCTTTGGAATATTGCATAATCACCGGTTTCCGAACTCGCTGAAGATGCTTTAGCATAATAAGTTTCGGCTTTGGAAAAATTACGCGCGTTGAAATAGCAATCGCCGATCCTGTTGAGCGCATCGGCATAAGCTGTTGCTCCGGAATTGGTTTCCAGGTCGATATATTTCAGGAACCAGCCCAGCGCTTCGTTGTAGTTTTTCTGGGAGAAATAGGCATAAGCCATCGAATAATTAGCAGTTTTATAATTTATGCTCGATTTAGCATATCTGTTTGCAAAAAACGATTTCAGGTCGGCAATGCTTTTATCGGGTTGATTATTGCGGAAATAGCTTTCGGAACGCCAGAAATAGCTTTCGGCAGAATATTTTCCGGTTGATGAACTTTGTAACGACAAGGTGAAATACTCGATGGCTTTAGCCTGGTTATTTTGTGTGAATGCTTCAGCGCCAATCTGATAAAGTAGATATTGTTTGGTTTCGAGTAGTTTTGAATTCAGGTTTTTAATTTTCAGAATCGATTGGTAAGCCGATTCGTAATTTTTTGAAGTCATGTACACCGTTGTCAGATAATCGTAAGCTTTGTCCATGTATTTCGAGTTCGGGAATTCGCTCAGAAATTGTTCAAAAGCCGTTATCGATTCGCCAAAAGCCGAAGTCGTTTCGTAAGTGGTTAAGGCATAATTATACAGGGCTTCTTCGCGTATGGTTTTGTTGAAGTTGGTGCGCAACGATGCTTCGTAAGCTAATCGCGCATTGGTTTTGTCGTTCAGCTGGATGTATGCATTCCCGATATGCAGGTAAGCATTTTCGGTCATTTCGTCGGTTTCGGTTGTTGCTTTCGAAAGATACGACACCGCATTTGCAAAGTCCTTAGTTTGATAGTAAGATAAACCCAATAAATACATGTCGTTACGTAATACCTGAGCCGATATTTTTTCGTATTCTTTGAAATAACTGATGGCTTTATCAAAATCTTTTTTACTGTACGAAATTTCACCCATGATGCGATAAATTTCACCATTGTTCGGGTTGGAAGGGTTGTTTTTGAGCAACAAGTCGGCACGTTCATTCATCTTATCAAACTCTTTCCGGGCATAATAAATCTGAATAATATAGTAAGGTACAATATTTTTATACGCAGGGTTATCCTCTATTTTCAGGAATTCGGGAAGTGCGGCTTCATAATTTCCCAAGGTGTATTCTGAATAAGCGTAATAGTAGGTTGCCGATAAATTATATCGCGTATTCATGTCTTTCAGTTCTTTGAAAATAGCCAGAGCTTGCTGATAGTTTTTTGTTTCGAGGCTGGCATAACCCTTGCAGAACAGAAAGTCGATGCGCTCGCGCTGTCCGAGGCGCTTTGGGTTTACCTGATTGAAATAGGCAAGCGCTTCGGCGTATTTTTTACTTTCGTATTCGAGCATGCCGAGCATAACATTTGTCTTGTCGAAAAACGGCGTGTAAGGATGTTTGAAAAGGTAGTTTTTCAGTTGTTCTGCGGCATCATCCTGCCGTAATTCATAAGCATTGGCAGCCATGTAATACTCGGCTTCCTGTATCTGTCCGGCTTTTGTGGTTTCGGTCGTTTTCAGAAACTCTTCGAAGCTGCGATACGAAGCGGCAAATTTTCGCTGCGTAAAAAGTTCTTTCCCCTGATTGAAAAGCACATCCCGGTTGGTGTAAATAAGCGTTTGCTGAGCCATATTCATTCCGGCGAATAAACTTAACAGTAAACTGAATACAATAATTTTTCTCATCATGAAATGTATAATTTAGCGCTGATAATTTTTTTTAATACCAATAATTTATTTGTCTTTTGTGCGGAATTTTAAAAGAGATTCTTTATCGCCTGTCATAATTCATACAAATATACAACATTCACTTAATTTTCAACTGTTCGCGAAAGAGACCGACTCCCTTTTTTATAGAATTTAAACCGAATTGTTCGGTGTTGAGTTCGTCAATCCGGATAAATTCATAAGCTTCCACGTCGTCCGATGGTTGCAGGTTCTGGTAATTATCTAATTGACACGTGAAAAACATATCCAGTGTAGGGATTGTCCAGCCGCTGTACTCATATTGGTTGGGTAACGAAAAAAGATATTTCAAATCGGTAACATTCGCATTTAACTCTTCGCGGATTTCACGTACCACAGCTTCTTCGGCAGTTTCGTTGTCATCCACAAATCCTCCGGGCAAATCGAGAGCGCCTTTCGCGGGTTCTTTGGCTCGTTTACAAACCAACATTTCGCCTTTTTCGTTTACAATAAATGCCGCAACAGCCGCCGAAGCATTTACATACAAAACAAAGCCGCACGATTCACAACGCTTCGATTTTTCATTATTTTGAATAAATGAATGTGAGCCGCATCGAGGACAATATTGAAATAACGAAGAAAAATGCATATTTGATGTTTTTTTGAGAGTTATCATCCTCCAACTTTGCAAAGATAGTATTTTTTGTATACAGTTTTTGTTTTCTACAACAGTGAAAAATCATTTCAAAAACCGTTCCTAAAACCACTCTTTATTTGCCGGATTTGTTTGAAAATTAATCCTGTCGTTCCCTCTGTTGAAAACTTTTACGTTAAACAGTTTATTTTATTACATTTAAAGCATTACTTTTGCAAAAAAACTGCAAGATATGAGTCGTAAACTATCTTACTCGGTGGATGATGAATCCAATGATTTAATCAAGAGGTATGAACAATTCCTCGAAGGAAACGGTTCGGGCTACTTCGATGTGGAAGAGTTGGAGTCAATCGTTGACTTTTATCTCCGCAAAGGAAGAACCAAAGATAGTTCGGGAGCGTTGGAGTTCGGACTTAAGTTGCATCCGGGAAGCAGCGTGCTGAAAACAAAACGGGCTAAAATTTATCTGGTGGTCGGAGATGTCCAAAAGGCTTACCGGATACTTACTTCTTTAAGCGATACGGGAGATTACGAACTCAAATTACTTAAAGTCGAAGCGCTTTCGAGACTCGGACGCAACAAGGAAGCTTTCATGTTGTGTCAAAATATACTGGATGACGAACTTGACGATATAGACAACGTTGCGCTCGACCTGGCATTTATCTATATCGCTCAGCTCGACTTTGAAACAGCCATCAAGTTTCTTAAAAAAGGAGATAAATATAACGACAAAAATGTAGATTTGCTCTTCGAATTGGCTTTTTGTTACGAACAACAGATTGATAACGAAAAGGCTATCGAAACTTATAACCGGATTATTAACATCGATTCTTACACGTCCGAAGCTTGGTTCAATCTGGGTCAAATCTATTTTTCACTTCAGGATTTTCAAAATGCCATCAATGCTTACGATTATGCGTTGGCAATTAACGAAGACGACACGCTTACCTGCCTGCAAAAAGCCCATGCTCATTTTCAACTCGGCCAGTATGAACAGGCTGTTGAATCTTATATTGAATACGAAAAATCCGCCTTCGACCCGTGGCAGGCAAACTTGTATATAGGTGAAAGCTACGAAAAAATGGAACGCTACGATGAAGCAATTCAGTATTATACAAAATCGCTCGACGAACAGCCGGAGAATTACGACGCGCTTACAGGAATGGGCATTTGCCTGCTCGAAAAAGAAATGTTTACCGAAAGCCTGAAATACATTCATAAAGCGTTGGAATTGCAGGAAGATGCGCCCGATGCCTGGGTCTATCTTGCCGAAGGTTTAATCGGATTGGATGATCCCGAAAAGGCGCTGGTAGCCTATCTTAAATCGATTACGCTTGATCCTGACCAGCCTGATACATTGATGGCTATCGCCAATATCTGCATGGATAACGGCGAATATGAAACTGCTTTACAATATTACCTGGCGGCTTACGATCTGGATGATACCCTGGAATATGTCGACTTGTTTATTGCAGTAGCATTTTATAAAATAAATAATATCACCGCTGCAAAATTGTACCTGAAAAAAGCCGTTGCCCAAAACCTGGATGCGACAAAACTTTTTTTTGAAATATGTCCCGATGCATCCGAAATGGATTTTTTGCAGTAAAATCCCTATCCAAATGACTATCAGAAACGAACTGAAAAATAAAAAGCCATGGTAAAAAAACTTTTAATTCTTATTTTAATTCTACTTCCTTTTTCTGTGTTGAAGGCTGATAATGAGGCTGTAAAAGTTGAAAACGAATCATTGTCGATGATTCAAAAAGTTGAAAAATGGTACGGAAACAATATGAATTATTTTAGTATTTCCACTTTAATGGCCATCGAAAGTTCATTTATTCCTTTTCCATCCGAAATAATAATCCCGCCCGCCGCATACATTGCCAGTAAACCAGGCAGCAAATTGAATATTTTTCTGGTTGTACTTTTCGGCACATTGGGGGCATTGATAGGAGCGTATATCAATTACGCACTGGCTGTCTGGTTGGGGCGTCCGATTATGTACAAGTTTGCTGACAGTAAAGCGGGTAAATTATTGTTGCTGAGTAGTGAAAAAATTCAGAAAGCAGAAAAATATTTCATCGATCACGGGAAAATATCCACTTTAGTTGGCCGGCTTATCCCAGGCATACGCCAACTCATATCACTTCCGGCCGGACTTGCCAGAATGAATTTGCTTAGTTTTACGTTTTACACGGTACTTGGTGCGGGAATATGGAATATAATTTTGGCTTTGCTTGGTTATGTTGCTCATGGTCAGTCCGATTTAATTGACAAGTATAACCGCGAATTAAGCAATGGTATTTTAATTCTGCTTGGTTTGGTTATCCTGTTTTATGGGGTTAAATATCTGCGCAAACGACTTAAAAAATGAAAAAATTCGGACTGATAGGTTATCCGCTCGTACATTCGTTCTCCAAACGTTTTTTTACCGGGAAATTTGAAACCGAAAATATTGATGCGCGGTATGATTTGTACGAATTGGATGATATTTCAAAGTTCACCGGATTAATTCAGAGGATCGAATTTTCCGGCTTGAATGTTACCATTCCGTATAAAGAAAAAGTAATCCCGTTTTTGAATGAATTAGACGAAACGGCTGAAAAAATCGGCGCGGTAAATGTAATTAAATTCATACGTGAAAATGATAAACTCATTTTAAAAGGATACAACTCGGATGCTATCGGGTTCGGAAATTCACTTGAACCCTTTTTGCAATCTTTTCATAAAAACGCACTTATACTTGGAACGGGTGGTGCTTCAAAAGCCATTGATTATGTGTTGAATAAGCTTGGCATTGACACTCAATTCGTTTCGCGAACCGCACAGTCGGGACGATTGACTTATGCCGATTTGAATCAGGAAATCATCGAAAAATATAAAATAATTGTCAATGCTTCGCCTGTCGGCACTTTTCCGCATACCGACGAATGTCCCGACATTCCTTACCAGTTTCTTACCGAAAAACACCTGCTTTTCGATGTAGTCTATAATCCTGCCGAAACTTTATTCCTGAAAAAAGGCAGAGAACAGGGAGCTAAAGGATTAAACGGCGAAAATATGCTTAAGGAACAGGCTATGGCCGCCTGGGAGATTTGGAACCAATAAAAACCATCCGAAAAGTAATTTTTTTGGTATTTCGTATCAACTACTAAAGGTTAGTTTTTCTTCCCTGATTTCGGCATAAAGCTTTTCACAAGCATCTTCCAGTAAGTCGATGACCTGTTCGAACCCTTGATCGCCGCCGTAATATGGATCGGGAATATGTGTCGCCTGAAAATCACAGCTGAAATCGACCATGCGAAAAACTTTGCGTGTTTCCTCTAAGGTATGAGCTTTGTCTCTGAGCCCATCAATATTTTGTTCATCCATCCCGATAATCATATCAAAACGGTCGAAGTCAGCCCGCGAAAAGGGGCGGGAGCGATGCGAAAGTGTGTAACCACGCTTGCCGGCATGAAAACGCATGCGGCTGTCGGGCAATTCTCCCTGATGATAGCCGATGAGACCGGCCGAATCAATGGTAAATCCTTCCGACTCTCCTTCCCGTTCAACGATTTTCCGAAATATCCCTTCAGCCATGGGTGAACGACAAATGTTTCCGAGACAAACAAATAATATGGATTTTTTGCTCATAGATATAAAAAGCCTCCTTTATCCTGATCGGGTAAATGGAGGCAGGTTTTTAAGTTTTTACTAGGTCGTAGTCGACTTTAATGGTTTGTTGTTTAAATGGATAGAATTTGTAAAACGCCCAGCAGGTTTTCATTTACGGGTTTGTCGTCTTTGATAGCTTTTGTAAATGGTACGTGTACAATTTCATTGTTCACAATCCCTATCATAATGCTGCGTTGTTCGTCGAGCAAGGCGTCGATAGCGGCCACTCCCATGCGGCTTGCAATGATGCGGTCGTAAGCGGTCGGTGAGCCTCCGCGTTGGATGTGTCCGAGAATAGTTACACGGACATCGTATTCAGGATGTTCTTTGTACATGCGTTGGGCAAGACCGTTGGCGCCGCCCGTTATTTCGCTTTCGGCCACGATAACTATACTGCTGTTTTTCGATTTACGGAATCCGTTCCTTATCAATTCTTCCAGTTGATCCACTTTCGTTTCACGTTCGGGAATAATGGCAGCTTCAGCTCCCGAAGCTAATGCGCTGTTTAATGCAAGAAATCCGGCGTCGCGCCCCATCACTTCGATAAAGAAAAGGCGTTCGTGCGAAGTTGCCGTATCACGGATTTTGTCAACGGCATCGATAATGGTATTCAGGGCTGTGTCGTAACCAATAGTCGAATCGGTTCCGTAAAGGTCATTATCGATAGTTCCGGGAAGCCCTACAATCGGGACGTTGTATTCCTGCGCAAAAATGCGTGCTCCGGTAAAAGTTCCATCACCGCCAATAACCACCAGCGCATCGATTTCTTCTTTGACCATATTTTCGTAAGCCAACTGTCGCCCTTCTACAGTTCGGAATTCGGCGCAACGTGCACTTTTTAAAATTGTTCCTCCCTGTTGAATGATATTACTTACATTTTGTGTCTGAAATTCAGCAATTTCTCCGGTAATCAGTCCTCTGTAGCCACGATATATAGCTTTGACTCTTATGCCGTTGAAAATTGCAGCGCGTGTAACTGATCTGATGGCTGCGTTCATTCCGGGAGCATCGCCTCCTGAAGTAAGTAATCCAATACATTTAATTCCGTATTCCATTTTTGTAAAATTTGATAAACTAATAACCTTTATTTTGAAAAGTTATCACTCAATTCAATCAGTTTATTTCGTACTTTTTCCATCTGCCAGAGCGGTGTGGATGTCGCACCGCAGATTCCGATTTTTTTGGTCAAATCGAGATGTAAACCGGCAATTTCATTTTCGTTTGAAACAAGGTATGAATTGGGATTGATTGATTTGGCATGTTCGTATAAAACTCTGCCGTTCGAACTTTTCTTTCCGCTAACAAAAACAACGATATCGTTTTGTTGTGCAAAGGTAGTAATATTTGGAATTCTATTGGCTACTTGCCGGCAAATTGTATCGGAATATTCAAAGTTTGTTTTGTTCTTTGTTAATTCTGAAATAGTATTTACTAAATGATTAAAACCGTCGAGCGATTTGGTCGTTTGTGAAAAAAGGCGTATATTTTTTGAAAAATCAACTTTATCCAGTTCGGTTTCGTTTTCAATAACAATGGCTTTTTCATCGGTTTGTCCTACCAACCCTTTAATTTCGGCATGTCCGTGATGACCGTAAATCACTATTTGTGTATTGTCTTTAGTTGACGTTTCGTAAGAGTTTTTAATTCTCGACTGCAATTTAAGCACTACAGGGCACGAAGCGTCGATCAATGTGAGCTTGTTTTCTTTGGCAATCTGATAAGTGCTTGGCGGCTCGCCGTGTGCGCGCAACAGGACTTTTGCATTGTGAAGCTGAGCAAATTGTTCGTGGTCAATGGTTATCATGCCCATTTTTGTCAGCCGTTCAACTTCCTGTTCGTTGTGTACAATATCACCCAAGCAGTACAACACTTCTCCTTTGGCTAATTCTTCTTCTGCTTTTGAAATGGCTTTCACTACTCCGAAACAAAAGCCCGATTTCTTATCTATTTCGATATTCAACATCTGATGTGTTTGTGGTTCTTGTTTTACAATATATAATTTGAATACCTAAATCCGCCACTAAATGTTATGTATCTGATATTCATCGGATAACTTGCGGGTATTAGGCGAATGATAGATGATTCTATTTTAGAATCAAACAAACTAATCAGATAATAGTTTATCGTTCAATTTGGTATAATTGTAAATGTCGTTAGGATAAGACTTTCTGCATGAATAAATTTCTGAGAATTTCCTGTTGTTCTGAAAGTGTGAGGTTTGAATTATCAATGACAACAGCATCATCTGCCTTACGGAGAGGGCTTTCAGTACGGTTTTGGTCTCTGTCGTCGCGTTCGATAACATTGGCAAGTACCTCCTGGTAGCTTACAATTTTACCTTGGGCAGCCATTTCGTCCATGCGGCGTCGCGCTCTTATTTCGGGCGAGGCGGTGAGAAAAATTTTCAATTCGGCTTCGGGGAAAACCACCGTGCCGATGTCCCGTCCATCCATGACTATTCCTTTGGATTTTCCCATTAATTGTTGTTGGCGAACCAGTTCGCGTCTGACTGAACCAAGTGTACTGACCCTGCTTGCGCCGTTGGCAACTTCGAGTGTGCGGATTTCATGCTCTACATTTTCTCCGTTCAGGTACATTTCGGCTTTTCCATGTTCATTTGTCCTGAATTCAAGCCGGATTGAAGTAATGTGCTTTTCGATTGATTCTATATCCATTGCTGTGTCGGTCATCCATCCATTGCGGATGCAAAACAAAGAAACGGCGCGATACATCGCTCCGGTATCCACATAGATGTATCCTGTTTCGCGTGCAAGTTCTTTTGCCATCGTGCTTTTCCCGCACGACGAAAATCCATCTATTGCGACGATTATTTTTTTCATCAATTCTTATTTTTTCAAATCAACCGATTAACTGAACAACCAAACTAAAGCCTGAATTCGTTCAGCGAAGTAGTAATCGAAAATTGATACGAATAATTCCCGACCTGGAATTGACTCATGCCAAAACCCACCTGGAATTTATAAAGCTTTATGCCTCCGCCGAAAGAAAAACCGGTCGTACTCTTAAAGCCCGGCATCTTAAGTTCCTGATGCCGACGATGATTGTAAGATGCTGCCAGGTAAAAATTTTTTCCGGGTACAAATTCAACCCCGATTATGGAATGTCGGAAAGCCATATCTGTAAATCCGATTTTTTCATTATCGGTATCGGTATCGGAAGTGGTTGGTAAAGTTGAACTGGCTTGATTTAACGATAGATAATCTAAATTCCATTGTTGCAGGTTGTGCAGGGTTAGCGAAAATCTAAATGGAGCATGCGTAAGTTTTTTGGTTACGCCAAGTTCAATATCGAAGGGGAGCGGTTCAAAATGTTGTCCGTCTTCATTGCTGTAATATCCGTTAAATTGAGTTCCCATGTTGCGAAACACAAGTCCTGCCGAAAACAAACTTGATGAATCGTTGAAATTGATCCCTGCATCCATGGCCAACCCAAAACTCGAATATGCTTCGTAAACTGAATAAACCGGCTTAAGAGTAGCTCCAACCGTAACTTTATCGGTTAAAGGACGGGCATATATAATGTTTAAAGCCATATCTTTAGCTGTAAAAAGTCCGGTGTATTCATTCAGTTCATCTCTACCATCAAAGCTGCCGTAGTCGACATATTGCATTCCAATGGCAAAATAATTGTTTTTTCCAAAATTATGTCCATACATAACCGAGCCGAATTGAATGTCGGACAAATAATTAGCCATATTCAATCCCAATGTATTGTGTGTCTCATCGGTTAACATGGCAGGATTTCGAAAAGCAAAATTCAAGTCATTGTCCCGCAACGAAACGTTTGAGCCGCCTAAAGCTGCCAACCTCGACGAAACAGGTAAGTCAAGGAATGAATACACTGAATTACCTGCTTGTGCGAAAACAATATGATATATAATAAGCAATAAAAAGGTAAACTTTATTTTTTTTGACATTGATACATGCTATGTTTGCAAAGAACTAAAATTAAGCCTTTGTTAAGTTTTTAAAAAAAGAAATCAAAGATACACTATTTTAGTGATTCTTAAAAATGCGAAACTCAATTCAGAGATTATTTTAAAAACGAGAAAAGTGCGAAAAATTATATTTTGCCGTAAAAAAAATAAAAGAAATCAATACTTTAAACTAAATGACAAATAAAAATGAATTTTTTCCGTTTTGACAAATAAACTTTGAAAAAATAATATTACATTTGCCCGTCAGAAAAATATATTAAAACAAGCATAAATTATGGACGTAAAAAAATCACCAAAAGCTTCTCTTGAAGACAAAAAAACGCTCTTCATACTGATGGGGCTTGTTATGGTTTTATCATTGATTTACATTGCATTTGAATGGACAGATAAGGAAGTTACAATTTACGATGTTGTTGACACAAGTTTGCTTTCCGAAGAAGAAATTGAAATTGTGCAAACAGCCCAGGAATTACCACCGCCGCCACCTCCTCCTGCTCCCGAAATTGTAGAAATTATCAATGTTGTGGAAAACGATGTGCAAGTGGCAGAAGTTGAGATAAATACTGAAGATGATAAAGATAAAGCTGTTGTAATCAATGCGCCTGTTTCAGCCCCGATTACCGAAGAAGAAGATCAGGTTATCTTCCAGGTTGTAGAAAAAATGCCTTCTTTCCCCGGAGGCGATGCTGCGTTGTTCAAGTTCTTAAGTGATAATGTAAAATACCCTGTAATTGCCCAGGAAAACGGTGTACAAGGACGCGTAATTTGTCAGTTTGTAGTAAACAGAGACGGTTCAATTGTTGATGTTGAGGTGGTACGTAGTGTTGACCCAAGTTTGGATAAAGAAGCGATACGCGTTATTAAATCAATGCCAAAATGGAGTCCGGGACAGCAACGCGGTAAACCGGTGCGCGTAAAATATACGCTGCCTGTTAACTTCAAATTACAATAACAGGATTCAATGTCGGTTGTACCAACGGTCAATCGTATATACATCGAAAATGATTCATCTAAAACCGTTTGGGTATCTACCAAACGGTTTTTTTAATAATTTATATGAAGACAGAAATATATCGGGAAAAAGCCGTTTTGGTGGGGCTCATTACTCCAAATCAGAATGAGGAACGGGCACGTGAATACCTCGACGAATTGGCTTTCCTGGCTGATACGGCAGGTGCAACTCCCGAAAAACTTTTTTTCCAGCGAATTGATTACCCGAACCCTAAAACCTTTGTCGGGCCCGGAAAACTGCAGGAAATTAAAAGCTACATCGATGAAAGTGACATTGGATTAGTCATTTTCGATGATGAATTGTCTCCTAAACAGTTGCGTAATATCGAAAAGGAGCTGTCAGTACTGATTCTTGACCGAACAAACCTGATTCTCGATATTTTTGCCAAACGGGCTCAAACTGCCAATGCCAAAACACAGGTGGAACTGGCGCAGCTGCAATATATGCTTCCACGGCTGACCCGTTTGTGGACTCATCTCGAACGTCAACAAGGCGGTATCGGTATGCGAGGACCCGGTGAAACACAGATTGAAACCGACCGGCGGATTATTCTTACCAAAATCTCGTTGTTGAAACAAAACCTGAAAGACATTGATCAACAGATGTCTACGCAACGAAAAAACAGAGGAAAAATGGTTCGCGTAGCCTTGGTCGGATATACAAATGTGGGAAAATCGACGATGATGAACCTGTTGAGTAAATCGGAGGTATTTGCCGAAAACAAACTTTTTGCGACCCTCGATACCACTGTACGTAAAGTAATAATTGATAATTTGCCATTTTTGCTCTCGGATACGGTCGGGTTTATTCGTAAACTACCGCATCATTTAGTGCAATCGTTCAAATCAACTCTCGACGAAGTGCGCGAAGCCGACCTGCTGATACACGTAGTAGATGTTTCGCACCCTAACTTTGAAGAACAGCTCGATGTTGTTAACCAAACCCTTAAAGAAATTGACCCGAGAGATAAACCGACTATTTTGGTGTTTAATAAAATTGATGCATTTAGTTATGTTCACAAAGATGAGGATGATCTTTCTCCCGTAAAACGTGAAAACATCAGTTTGGATGAGTTGAAAAGAACCTGGATGTCGAAAATGCATGACAATTGTATTTTTATTTCTGCCCGTGAAAAAGAAAACATAGATCAGCTGAAAGCCCTGATGTATGAAAAAATAAAAGCCATCCATGTTGAACGTTATCCGTATAATGACTTTCTGTTTCAGAAATATGAAGATTAAATCCTTTGGTCGATGTTCAGGTTCATTATCTGCTGAATTTGTTTAAATATTCTAAAGTTGTTGGTAGTTACTATTTGCAACCATGCTTGGTTTTCATAATTCATAGCCACTTTATCAACTTATTTAACTTTACTAAACTGATTACACCAAATAACTTATGTAATAATCAATAAATCAAATAACTTATGTCAAAACACCGTCAATTAACCGAGAAAGAAATTGCCACACTGACCGTTTATGGTTGCTCTGCAGAGTCGTGGCAAAATGTAGAAGTGGCTAATGATTTCTCGCCAACTTATTTGTCGAATGTACATTTTTCCGGAAATGTAAAGTTAGGATCTTTCAATAAAGTATTTAATCGACCCGGTGGTTTTAAAAAACATGCCGGTATAAATAACTGTTGTTTACATAATTGCATAATAGAGAATGATGTCTATATTGATAAAATTGACAATTATATCGCTAATTACAGAATTGACGAAGGAACGTACATCGAGAACGTTAATTTAATATTGGTCGATGGTGTTTCATCCTTCGGTAATGGCGTAAAAGTTCCGGTAATGAATGAAGGTGGAGGCCGTGAAATACCAATTTTTGACTGGTTGTCGGCTCCGTTGGCATACATTCTTACCCTTTATCGTCATCGTCCGCTATTAATCCAGAACTTACAACAACTGATTGATAATTATGCACATTCTGTAAAGTCGGAAGAAGGATATATAGGGAAAGATGTTCGCATTATAAATTGCGGTAGCTTAAAAAATGTAAAAGTAGGTGATTTTGCTGTAATCGAAGGCGCATCGCTACTCGAAAACGGAACAATAAACAGCAATGAGCAAGCTCCTGTAATTATCGGTTCAGGCGTAAAATGTAATGATTTTATTTTGAGTTCAGGAGTTTCTGTTACCGATTCTACTTTAGTTTCGCGTTGTTTTATCGGACAGGGTTGTATTCTTGGCAAACATTATTCTGCGCTTGATTCGTTGTTCTTCTCCAACTGTCAGGGTATGCACGGCGAAGCAACTGCTATTTTTGCAGGTCCGTACACCGTTTCGCATCATAAATCTACTTTGCTGATTGCAGGGATGTTTTCGTTTCTAAATGCAGGCAGTGGCTCGAACCAGAGTAATCACATGTACAAGTTGGGACCTATCCATCAGGGATTGTGCGAACGCGGATCAAAAACAACCAGCGATTCATATTTGCTTTGGCCTGCAAAAATCGGAGCCTTTACCTTGGTTATGGGTCGTCATTATAAACATTCCGACACTTCCGATTTACCATTTTCCTACTTGATTGAAAATGCAACGGAGAGCTTTTTGGTGCCCGGCGTAAACTTACGAAGCGTGGGAACCATACGTGATGCCCAAAAGTGGCCAAAGCGTGATAACCGTAAAGACAATCGAAAACTTGATCCTATCAATTTTAACTTGCTAAGTCCTTATTCTATTCATAAAATGATGAAAGGGGTTGAGGTTTTAAAAAATCTGCAACAAATAGCCGGTGAAACGACAGATGTTTACTCTTATCAAAATTGCAGTATAAGAAATTCTTCGCTGAATAAAGGTATCGAACTTTACAATATTGCGATTAATAAATTTCTGGGCAATTCGTTAATAAGTCGACTTAAAAATATTAAATTCACAAATATCGACGAGCTCAGAACCCGTTTACAGCCCGATACCGAAAAAGGCGTTGGCGAGTGGATAGATTTGTCCGGTTTAATAGCTCCCAAAAAAGTAATTGATACACTGCTTACTGCTATTGAACAAAACGAACTCGACCTGACTGGAATACAAAACCAGTTTGAAGAAATGCATCATCAGTATTACAATTACGAATGGACATGGGCGTTGGATAAACTCTTGAAATATTGGAATAAAACTATCGAACAAATTACTTACGATGATGTCGTAAGCCTGGTGGAACTTTGGAAAACTTCAGTAGTGAAACTCGATCAGTTGATATATGAAGATGCTAAAAAGGAGTTTAATCTGAATGCTAAAACCGGTTTTGGGGTCGATGGGAATGAAGAGCAAAAACATCTGGATTTTGAATCGGTACGTGGAAGTTTCGAAAGTAATCCTTTTGTGCTTGAAGTGCTTAACCATATTAAAACTAAAACTGAACTGGGAAATGAATTGATAGAAAGACTAAAAAGAACCTCTAACTCCTGAAGGGAAAATTGATTAGTACTGGCAACGAAGACTTATTTTTATAAATAGTGTCTGCAAAAAAACGCCAATTTCTGCGTTGCACTTGCAGCAAAAACTACTCATTTACCAGAGTAAACTCCGTGTTTTTGCTGTTTCGTGCGCCTTGACCTTGACGTTTTCTTATCAAACACCGAGTTTTCTTTCAAGCACTAAATACACTATATGAAAATAATATAACTCCCATTTAAGTGGCTAACTTATACAATATGAATAACTTTAATTTTTACAGCCCTACATTTTTCGTTTTCGGTAAAGAACGTGAAAACGAAGCAGGAAAATATGTGAAACGTTTCGGCGGAACAAATGTGTTACTACATTTTGGCGGAGGGTCGGTAGTCAAGAGCGGTTTACTCGACAGGGTAAAAACTTCATTGAAAGTAGAAAATATTCGTTTCACGGAATTGGGTGGCGTTCAGCCAAACCCACGTAGCGGATTGGTTTACGAAGGTGTCGGAATTTGCAAACGCGAGAAAATTGATTTCATTTTGGCTATTGGCGGTGGAAGTGTCATCGATTCGGCTAAGGCTATCGCCATTGGAGCATTATATGATGGTGATTTTTGGGATTTTTATACCGGAAAAAATATTGAAAAAGCTTTACCGGTTGCAACCATTCTTACCATTTCGGCAGCAGGAAGCGAAGGTTCGGCCGGTTCGGTGATTACCCACGAAAACGGCATGCTAAAACGTGCGGCAAATGGAGATGCTTTACGTCCGGCTTTTTCTATTCTAAATCCTGAATTGACTTGCACATTGCCGAATTACCAAACAGCTTGTGGCGCTACCGATATGATGGCGCACGTGATGGAACGTTATTTTACCAACACAAAAGACGTCGAAATTACCGACCGCCTCTGCGAAGGAGTTTTACTGACAATTATCAAAGAAACGCCCAAAGCGCTTGCTGATCCAAGTAATTATGAATCGCGGGCAAACATTATGTGGGCGGGCATGGTTGCTCATAACGACATTTGTGGCGTGGGTCGCGATCAGGATTGGTCGTCGCACAACATGGAACACGAACTTTCGGGGTTGTACGATGTGGCTCATGGCGCAGGATTAGCCGTTATGTTCCCTGCCTGGATGAAATACGTCATGCATCACGATATTCAACGTTTTGCACAATTTGCCGTGCGTGTATGGGGCTGCGAAATGGATTTCCAAAACCCGGAAAACACGGCTCGCCAGGGAATTGAAAAAATGGAACAATTTTTTGCTTCCATCGGGATGCCGGTTCGTTTCTCTGAACTTGGAGCCAAAGCCGAAGATATCCCGGTATTGGTAAAAACCATGGGATTGGGCAAAAACACGCTGGGAAGTTTTGTGAAACTGACCGAAGAGGATGTAAGGAAGATTTATGAGTTGGCGGTGTAAGATTAATAAGAATCAAATAGGAATCAAAATATTTTAATAATTTCAATCAATAATTCGTATCGAATAATAATTCGTAAATGACTACAAAACAGCTCCATATCACCCCCGAAAATATCAATCTTCGTATTTCCCTTCCCGCTTCTAAAAGCATCAGCAACCGCGCGTTGATACTGAATGCGTTGGCATATAGCCCTTACGAGATTGAAAATCTTTCGGATTGCGACGATACGCGTGTTATGGTGAAAGCTTTGGATTCCAGCGATACTACTTTTGATATCGGCGCTGCCGGAACGGCAATGCGTTTTCTCACTGCTTTTTTATCAAAAACGGTTGGCGAATGGGTGATTACAGGCAGCGAACGTATGAAGCAACGTCCCATAAAATTGCTGGTGGATGCGCTCAACAAGCTGGGAGCAAGGATAGAATACGTGGAAAAGGAAGGATTTCCCCCACTACGTATTTTCGGAAGCGCGTTGACCGGAGGCGAAATTCATTTGAGCGGAGGCGTCAGCAGTCAGTATATTTCGGCATTGATGATGATTGCGCCTTATATGCAAAACGGATTGAAAATTATTCTTGATGGGAAAATAATTTCAAAACCGTACATTGAAATGACCTTGAAAATGATGGCTGAGTTTGGCGCTATCGTCAGGTTTCAGGAGAATGAAATCACCATAAAACCTCAAACTTATAAACCAATCCGGTACAAAGTTGAATCCGATTGGTCGGCGGCATCGTATTGGTACGAAATAATGTCGTTAGCGGGCAAAGGTGAAATTTTTCTAAAAGGATTGTACGCAAATAGTTTCCAGGGCGACAGTAAAGTAGCTGTACTTTTCGAACAACTCGGTGTGAAAACCGAATACCAATCCGAAGGCGTTTTGATTACAGCAACCAAAAACAATGTTTCAGCATTTGAGTACGATTTCGTTGATCAACCTGATTTGGCTCAAACATTTGCCGTTACTTGTTGTTTGAAAGGCATTCCGTTTAATTTCAACGGTTTGCAGTCTTTAAAAATTAAAGAAACCGACCGAATTGTCGCACTAACAAACGAACTTCACAAGCTTGGTTTTGTTTTGTCCGAACCGGCGGAAGGTCAATTGGCGTGGAGCGGCGAACGTTGCGAACAGGCTGAAATCATCAGCATTGCCACTTACGAAGACCATCGCATGGCCATGGCTTTTGCTCCCGCAGCGTTGGTAACTCCTTTGTCCGTTGAATATCCCGAAGTGGTTAGTAAATCGTATCCAAACTTTTGGAAAGACTTTGAATTGCTTACCTTGTGAAATAAATAGAAAACATTTGTATAAAAAACTTGATTTATGTCTGTGAATTGTTTCATCTAAATTTGTGGCGAACAATCAATAACCCCAAAATTTAGCGACTATGAGTACTCAGAACCAAAAGATTGAATGTTGACCGCCATTCGATCCGATTCCATGGGACGATCAGATTTTTAGTTGGGATCAAAAGCCTTTTATCAAAGACAAGGTTTTTACCATGTTTTATATGCCTGTTAATTTTGGCGCTGTTATGACAAGAATGAACAAACTTGTTGGAAAAAACAACGCTCAAATTCCCGATTGGTTATGCTTATCCGATCACACTTTAAAATGGAATATGAACTTATATCTGGCTGTAGATAAGGCTATTCTTGGGGCTGAAAACGTCCTGTTAAGCGGAACTTTTTATAGTCGGGTTTACGAAGGTAATTTTAAACAAACAGAAGAATGGTGTAAGGATTTTGAGAAACATGCAGCCATGAAAGAGTTTCCAATCGAAAAATGGTATATGTGGTACACAACTTGTCCGAAATGTGCTAAAGCGTATGGAAAGAATTATGTAGTTATTATTGTCAAAACAAAATAATTAGCATGAACGAAGAAAATCAAAAAGATTTTAAGAACGAAAATCACAAACATCAGGCCACTGCTTCAGGTGGTGCGATTTAGGGATTTGGACTTATTGGGGCGGCTATTTACTTTATTTCACAGGCTACAACATTTTGGCTTGGAGTGTTGGGATTATTGAAGGCTTTAGTTTGGCCGGCAATACTGGTATTTGAGGTCTTAGGGACTTTAGGAGCGTAAAAAAGACTGTTTCAACTATCGAAACAATCTTTTTTTTACGAGTCAATTTTATTTTAGAATTTGTAGCGGGCAGACAGACAAATGCCATCATAACCTCCCGTAAAAGAAGGTAGAATATAAATCGTCGGTCTATAATCTAATGATAGTTGAAGTGGAATATTGAAATTATACTCAATACCTACCTGACCCACAATACCAATACCAAAACTTGAATCGCTGAGTCCTAAAGTTCCACCGACGCCGGCATACCAATTAAAACCATCGGAAAGAGCCGATAAATCCCAAACCCATTGATAGATTCCACTGAGCCCTGTTCCCCAGTCATTTAACCCAAGATCTAATTCCAACCGATTTACATCACTGAGTGGATGTTGATAAGAAATCTCAGCGCCTAAACCTGAAACTCCACCAAAGCGAAGACCAATGGCTTTACCATCAACTTGGGCGCTTACTGCACCAATCATGCTTACTACAAAAGCAAGCGTGAAAATAATTTTTTTCATACGTAAGTAATTTAATTAATACTCGAAAAATAATATATTCTTTTGTGTAGGTGCAAAAATAAATAAATTATTAAAATAAAAGAATTGTTTCCGGTAGATATTTTGAAAATTTTGCTGTTGCTTCCTTCAATATTCGACCAAGCCGATGATTGATGCTTACTTGCAAACACTAATTAACAATGGTTTTAAAGAGAATATTACACCATTATTTCATGGAATTCAGCGTATAAATCTCTGCATTTCAATATTCAATGTTCGATGTTACTGTCTTCGAGTGTTGAACCGGTGTCTATACCATTATCAACCGATATGATATTCCGAATGCAGGTTGCCATTTTATTTTTTTTGTATTGCCGAGTTCGTATTAAGTCTAAAGTTACTTCCTTATTGCCGACATAGTTTTACCGGCTTTGTCTGATAATCGGGTTTCCTGCTCGATGAAGTAATTTTGTTGTAAAATTAACCAAGTTTAGACGTTAAAAACATAATGAGAGAAAGATAATGTAAAATAAAATGATTACTTTTGCACTCTTTTTCGGATGAAAAACAAAATCTAAGTAATTTAGATGATAAAGAATATGGGTAACTAAATAAGATGGATTTAAAGAAAATATCTAATTTGAAATAATTATATGAAAAATAAGTACAAAGACCTTATTGAACAAACATTTGAATTCCCGAATGATGAGTTTAGTTTAAACGAAAACGATTTGGATTGGTGCGGAGTTCCTTTGATGGATATTATTAAGCAATATGGAACGCCATTGCGCATTGCTTATTTGCCTAAAATAGCTCAAAATATACAGAAGGCAAGGCGAATGTTTAACGTGGCAATGGCTAAAGTAGATTACAATGGCGATTATAATTATTGCTATTGCACGAAAAGTTCACATTTCTCCTTTGTAATGGAGGAAGTGCTTAAACATGGTGTTCATATAGAGACATCTTCTGCTTTTGATATCAATATAATGGAATCCTTGTACGAACAAGGCTTACTTAAACCTGATACTTATGTTATATGTAATGGATTTAAACGTCCCCAGTATGTCGAGAATATTCAAAACTTAATGCGTCAAGGATTTAGTAATGTAGTTCCAATACTTGATAATAAATCTGAATTAGATTTATTGCTGAAGGACTTTGATATGAAATTCAAAGTTGGAATCAGGATTGCCGCTGAAGAAGAACCTAAATTTGATTTCTATACTTCAAGATTGGGAATCCGTTACAATGATATTATTCCTTATTATACAAAGCATATTTCAGCTAATCCGATGGTTGAATTGAAAATGCTTCATTTTTTTATCAATACCGGAGTTAAGGATACTGCTTATTACTGGAATGAACTTAACAAAGCAGTTAATCTATATTGTGAATTGAAAAAGAAATGTCCAGAGTTGGATAGTTTAAATATAGGTGGAGGATTCCCTATTCAAACTCATTTGGACATGACATACGACTATGAATATATTGCCGAAGAAATAGTGGCGCAAGTAAAAACCATCTGTTCACAAAATGGTGTGCCTGAACCGCATATTTTTACGGAGTTTGGTTCATATACAGTAGGCGAAAGTGGCGCCATGTTATATTCAATTGTGAATCAAAAGAAACAGAACGATCGGGAGTTGTGGAATATGATCGACAGTTCGTTTATGACTACGCTACCCGATACCTGGGCTATTAATCAGCGTTATGTTTTCTTGGCTATAAATAACTGGGATTCTGAATATGAACGTGTCAACCTGGGCGGTTTGACTTGCGATAGTGAAGATTTTTATAATGCCGAAGTCCATTCTAATGCTATATTCTTGCCTAAAATGCAGGAAGACAGAGAGCAATATATTGGATTTTTTCATACCGGTGCGTATCAGGAATCGTTGAGTGGTTTCGGGGGAATTCAACATTGTTTAATCCCGGCTCCGAAACTTGTTGTTATCGATAAAGATGAAGATGGAGAGTACTTTACAAAATTATTTGCAAAAGAACAAAGTTATAAGTCGATGTTGAAAATACTTGGTTATTGAAGTCCGTATAATTTGAGTGAAAAAAGGCTTTTCTATTTGTCAGAAAAGCCTTTTTTATTCTATTTTTCGGCGAAGAAACTGAAGTTTACATTTCCGTATTTTCTGTGATCTGCAAATTTCGGATGTGAAGTAAAACTGTTTTTTGCCGAGTGCTCTAAAATGAAAAGTCCACCAGGTTTTAATAACTGCTGATTGAAGATTAAATCCGGTATTTCGGTTAATTGATTTAATTCATAAGGAGGATCAGCAAAAATTAAATCGAATTTTGAATGGCATGAATTTATAAATTTGAAAACATCTGTTTTCAGTAAATTCAGATTTGTTATTTTGAGTTCGTTGCATATTTTGCGTATAAATGCACATTGGCGTTCGTTTTGTTCTATGCTAATGGCGCTTCTGCAGCCGCGGGAAACAAATTCAATGCTGATACTGCCTATTCCCGCAAATAAATCAAGCACATCAATGTCTTCAAAATCAATACGATTATTTAAAAGATTGAATAATCCTTCTTTTGCAAAGTCGGTTGTAGGACGTGCGGTAATATTTCCCGGCGCGCTTATCCTTCTTCCTTTATAGGTTCCGCTGATAATTCTCATGTTTCTTAATCTGCGGATTTGCAGTGTTTTATGTATTTTGAAGTTAATTCGATGAGTTTGGGTTGCTTTTTTGAATTGTATATGACCAGTTGGCATTGTTCGGTATCCAATGGAAGTAATTCGAACAAACTCATAATATAATATACAAAATCTTCGGTGGTCGTAAAATTGAAACTTTTTATTAAACGAAGATTCCCTTTGTCAAGAATCACTACATCCATTATGTTCTGACGCACCCAAATGTGCATATTGGGGTCATTTTGCAGGGCGACGGAATCGGTTATAAACGAATAGATGTGATGTTCAATTTTGATCTCAGGTAAAATTTTCGACATGACAGAATTAACTGCAACCGGTATGGCAAATACGAGAACAGCATCCCATGCTAAAAGCTCATTGTGTAATATTATGTCTGTCGGGTTTATGTTATGATGTTGTAAATTAAGCAATTCTTTTGCAGTTTCTGTGTTGAACAGCGGCTTGGGTATGACAGAATAAAGGTCAGTTTCGAAAATTATGCGTATTGCCTGATAATTTATATTCAGTTCCAGTTCTTTGTCCAATAAATCCAGAAAATCCTCCTCTGATTTTGAAAATAAATCGAACGAAACATTTTTAGTGGATATTTGAAACTGATTTTCGTCCGAAATCAATAAAGAAAATCCATCCGATGTAAACCGGATGGATAAACTATAATGTTGGTCGTTAGAATTAACGGAAAATGTATTCATTTTGTTGGGCAAATGCGTTATAAATTATATAATGCCAAATTGCCGATTGCCCTTGTGGCAATAACAATTTATTATTCCCAGTTTCCGGCGTTGTTATTAGGTTCTTCAATTGAACCAACTTTTAAGCCCGGATATTTTTCTAATTTCGTTTGAACATCGATTATGTTTAACAATTCCTGGCGATTCAAATCATACAGATATGTTTTGAAATGTGCAGATGCTTCAAACAATGGGATTTTAATTTTTGTCGCATTATAATACTCATTGTTAACTTTTAATTCAAATCTTTCGTTATTTGAGTAAGGGATAATTGCAATTTGGTCAATAGTTTCAGCCGTATATTTTTGAGGGAAAATTGATTCGATCATATCTAAATAAGCAGTGTCGCGACGGAAGTTTTCTAAGCCCTTAGCGATAATCTCACTTCTGTTGCCACTGCGTACGATTTTTGCAGCCATTTTTTCTGTCAGACCTGCTTCAAGTTGCTTGTCGGATAATGAACCTTCTTTCAATACTGTTTTTTTCTTCGAAGATTTTAAGAATTTAATTAATTCATCAAAATTATCGGTATATGCGCCTTTTTGGGTTTTATATTCAACTTCTGCTGTGCGAATATCGATTAATCGTTGAATAATTTCTTTTTCTCTTGCAGTTTTTGTCTCATCAAATTTGATTGGAGTTAAAATACTCATTACGCAGAAATACGAAAGTAATCCAATTGAAGCTACAAGTAAAATCTTGATTATTGTTTTCATGCTGAAATATTGTTTTTTTATTGAACTTGCTTTTTTATAATATTTGACTTCTGATTTATGAAGTAAATACAAAGGGTTTTTTTCAGTGTGCAAATTTAGAAAAGAAAATTCAATACACCATCTCAAAAGTCTATTTTTTTCATTGTTTTTTGCTCTTTCTTTCAATTTAATCGAATTCTTCATTTTTTTCATTCTCCTTTTCAGGCATCTTGATTTTTGTGTCGTATATTTGCAATAAGAAAAATTTCATGTTTTAATAATCAATAACTCATGACAAAAGTTAGTAATCCTTCGACTTTTCGTTTATATTATAGCCGGCTATTGCACACTCATGCCAATCTTTTTACGTATGAAGAAAGGAAAGAGCTTAAGTCGCTTTTGAAAAAGTATTATGAGAGTCAGAGTTCAACTGAAATTCCTTATGGACATTCCTTAATGGACAAGCTCTGTATAATCGATACCTTACTGAATGAAATTGGTTTGGGGAAGGCGGCTGTATTGAGCGTTCTTCTTCAGGAACTCGTAGAGAACAAACAGATTGAATCTGCTGAAATTGATTTAAAATTTCAGACAAGTGTGAGTGGAATTATTCAGGGCATGTTGCGTGTACGTGAATTGTACGAGCGTAACACTTCCATCGAAACTGAAAATTTCCGGAAATTGTTTTTGACTTTTGCTGAGGATATCAGGGTGATTCTTATCATAATTGCTGAACATTTGCAAATAATGCGTACCCTTGATGCTTACAATTCCGACAATCGTCAGAATGTGGCGCGTGAGAGCTCGTTTTTGTATGCGCCTTTAGCGCACAGGATGGGCTTGTATGCCATAAAAACCGAGCTTGAGGATTTGTCACTTAAATATACAAATCGCGAAATTTTCAAGGAGATTGCGCAGAAATTGAATGAAACAAAACGTTCGCGTGATAAGTATATTTATGAGTTTATAAACCCTTTGGAAGAAAAACTGAAAGAATTGGGGTATAAATTTGAAATTAAAGGACGTACAAAGTCGATTCATTCTATTTACAACAAGATTAAAAAACAAAATACCCTATTCGAGAATATTTATGATCTTTTTGCTATCCGCATTATTTTCGATGTGCCTTACGAAAAGGAAAAAGCAGCTTGTTGGCAGGCTTATTCTATTGTTGCCGATATGTATCAACCTAACCCGAAACGGTTGCGCGACTGGCTTTCAATCCCAAAATCGAACGGATATGAGAGTTTGCATACCACCGTGTTAGGACCGCAGGGGAAATGGGTCGAAGTTCAGATTCGTACCGTCAGGATGGACGAAGTGGCAGAAAAAGGTCTTGCCGCGCACTGGAAATATAAAGGCATAAAAAGCGAGTCAGGAATGGATGAATGGTTGAAGAATATCCAGGAAATTCTTGAAAACCCTGAACTGAATGCCGTTGATTTTATGGATGAGTTCAAACTCAATCTGTATGATAAAGAAGTGTTTGTGTTTACGCCCAACGGCGATTTACATAAATTGCCGAAAGGGGCCACGGCGCTTGACTTTGCCTTTTCAGTTCATTCGGGATTGGGTTCAAAATGTGTTGGCGCCAAAGTAAATGGCAAAAATATGTCGATAAAATACGTGCTGAATAACGGTGATCAGGTTGAAGTGCTGACTTCGCCTACACAAAAGCCCAATGTATCGTGGTTGAACGTCGTAACCACCTCGAAAGCTAAAAACAAAATCCGTCAGGCGCTTAAAGAAATTGAATTTAAAGATGCCGAGTTGGGTCGTGAAACCCTGATGCGCCGGTTTAAAAACTGGAAAATTGACCTGGACGAGGGTAAAATTTCCCGTTTAGCCAAGAAAAAAGGATTTAAAACAGTTAGCGATTTTTATCAGGAAATTGCACTGGAAAAACTTGATATACTTGATGTTCGTGAAGCGTATCTCGACCTGGAAAAACGTGAAGCATCGATCGACCAACCTGAAATCAGGAGCGCCGAATCGTTTACGACAGAAATGCATTCCAAAGAAACTGTTGGCAAGGACGATGTTTTGGTGATTGGTCAGGATTTGAAAAATGTCGATTTCAAATTGTCGAAATGTTGTAATCCGATTTACGGCGACGATGTTTTCGGCTTTGTTTCTGTAACGGGCGGAATAAAAATACATCGAACCGACTGTCCGAATGCACCACAAATGATTGCCCGTTTCGGATATCGCATTGTTAAAGCCCGTTGGTCGGGAAAGTCGGTCGGTTCGCAGTATCCGATTACTTTGCGCATTGTAGGTCACGATGATATCGGTATTGTTACCAATATTACTTCTCTGATTTCAAAAGAAAAAAACATTTCGCTGCGTTCCATTTCCATTGATTCAAATGCCGGTCTTTTCCAGGGGAACCTGACTATCATGGTTAACGACATCAAAGAACTGGAAGGGATTATAAAAAAAATCAGGTTGGTGAAAGGGGTGAAAAACGTTTCAAGATCTTAATTTTAAACGAACTATTCAATGAATGCTAAAGGAATGAAAGTAATTATTACCGGAGCGACCGGAATGGTCGGAGAGGGCGTCCTGGATATTTGTTTAAAAAATAATCAGGTTGATGAAATTTTGATTATTAATCGTAAATCTGTCGGTTTTCAGCATCCGAAATTAAAAGAGATTATTCATTCCGATTTTTTTGATTTTCATTCTCTTGAAAATGAATTGTCGGGTTATGATGCCTGTTTCTTTTGCCTTGGGGTTTCATCGATAGGAAAGTCAAAAGAGGAATATTATAAGCTGACTTATACCCTTACCCTGAATTTTGCCGAAATACTGAGTACATTGAATTGCAATATGACTTTTTGCTATGTTTCGGGACAGGGAACCGACAGTAACGAAAAATCAAAGAGCCATTGGGCGGTGGTGAAGGGTAAAACCGAAAACGAACTAATGAAATTGCCCTTTAAGCATGTTTTTGCATACCGTCCCGGATTTATCAAACCGATTCGTGGCTTGAAGAATGCGCATTCGTTTTACAAATACATTAATTGGCTTTTCCCTCTTGGTAAAAAACTTTTCCCAGCAGGATTCAATAGTTTGGAAGAAATCGGATTGTCGATGGTCAATGTCAGTGTTTCGGGTTATTCATCAAAAGTGTTGAATGGGAAAGACATCAGTCTGACAGCCGGATATAAACTGTAAGAATGATTGTTTCCGATAAATTTACAAAATTGACATTACTTCCTCCAACGAATTGATAAGATAAGTGCAGGATGGTTTTTCTGCTTTTGCTACAGGATAAAGCGGATAGTAAATCTGATCGATATGCGCATTTTGCGCTCCCTTCATGTCGGCTTCGTAACTGTCGCCTATCATGATGGCTTCCGACGCTTTTGCCTTGTTTAGTTTCAGGGCATATTCAAAAATATTCTTATCGGGTTTCAACGCCTTTGCCGCTTCGGAAAGCACGATGTGCGAAAAATAATGTTCGATATCGGCGCTTTTAAGTTTTTTGTATTGTACTTCAGTAAAACCGTTTGAGATAATGGTAAGCGGATATTTAGGATAAAGATAATCGAGCAGTTCTTTGGCAAAGGGCATTAAAGCTTTTTTCGTAGGCAGAATTTCTAAATATTGAATTCCTATTTCCTCGGACAGTTGCATGTCGTCAACGCCCATTTTTGCAAGTGGATATCGAAATCGTTCGGACATAAGAAACTCTTTGGTTATTTCACCTTTGCCGTACGATTCCCAAAGTTCAATGTTGCGTTTGGCATAAATGTCAAAAAACTCATTGAAATTTTCGAAATAGCGGTAAAGTTTACGGTCTTCGAACATGTCTTGTAACGAAAGCCGTGCGTTGGCATGAAAATCCCACAGGGTGTCATCTAAATCGAGGAAAACGTATTTGTACATATTTGTAGGTGGATATATTGGGCTAAATAAGAATGCGTTTCCTCCAGAATAAAGGAAACGCATTAAGTTTTCTAACTGATAATGAAAATCATTAACTTTATTCAACTTCGATAACCAGGTATTTGCTGATACTCCAGAAATCTTCAGTATCCGTAATGAGAAGCACGAAGTTGTCGTTTTCTTTTTCGAGCGTGTACGACGATTTCGGGTGCGAAGTAAGGATTTTGGCGCGAGTAGAAAATAAAGGGATCGATTTTGTTTTACGGGCGTCGATACGAACAAAATAATTTTTGTTGAAATCGCTTTGCAGAACACGTTTCGGGCTAAAAAGTCCATCCGATGTGACGATCTTCTGTTCCTTCAGTTCTTTCCGCGTTCCAAAAACATACCAGGCTGTGTGTATGGTTTCATCCTGTTCGGCAATTTTTGATTCTTTAATGGTTACGTCGGTTTTCAGATTTTCGATGTCGTTATCCATGGTTTCGACTGTTGTGCCTAATTCTGCAATCAATGAATCTTTAGCGGCCAGTTCGGTTTGCAAAAGCGCTACTTTGGCCGACTCTTCTTCTAATGCCTTTGTGAGTCTGACCAGACTGCGTTCCAGTTCTGCCGATTTGAAAGAGCTGCGTTTAATTTTTGCTTTCAGTCGGGCAAGTTCATCTTTATTTGCCTGTAACAACTCATTCAGATACAACAAATCATCATTGATTTTCATGCGTGCATCCGAATCAAGTTCTTCTCCAACGGGTTGGTTGGAAAGGATTCCTTGTGTTTCTTTTATTTTTTCAATGTTTTGCTCAATCTGATTCATGGTGGAGAAATAACCATCAAGCTCTTCCTGCATTTGATGTTTAACTCTCAAAAGTGAATCGTTTTGGGCTTGTAAAGCTTTGTATTCAGATGATTTGTATCCGCATGAAGTAAATATAAGCAATGAAAATACAATAACTGAAAATATAGGTTTCATTTTAGTTGTGAGTTTTGAAAAGTAACTGTTTTTGTGTTGAAAATACTGCTTTGTTTTGTATTTGTTTTTCCTTTTGAATTCCGGTACAAAGTTAGTGTTATTCTTCTAATCCTGCAACTATTATAACTATTTCTCCTTTGGGTTGATGCTCGCTAAAATATTGAGTTAATTCAGATAAAGTACCGCGTTTTGTTTCTTCATAAATTTTCGAGATTTCACGCGATACGGAGGCTTTTCTTTCAGCGCCTAAAACTTCTGAAAACTGAGTAAGCGTTTTAACTAAACGGAATGGGGATTCATAGAAAATCATGGTTCGTGTTTCGTTTTTCAGGTTGTTTATTTTTGTTTGTCTTCCTTTTTTTTGAGGCAAGAATCCTTCGAAACAAAACCTGTCGTTGGGTAAGCCCGAGGCAACGAGCGCCGGAACAAAGGCTGTAGCCCCGGGTAAGCATTCCACTTCAATATCGTTCTCAACGCATTGACGAACTATAAGAAATCCGGGGTCGGAAATGGCGGGCGTACCTGCATCCGAAATCAGCGCAATAGATTGCCCGCTTTTGATACGCTGAACGATGGAGTCTACCGTTTTATGTTCGTTGAATTTATGATGCGACTGCATGGGCGTGTCGATGCCAAAATGCTTCATCAAAAATCCGCTGGTGCGCGTATCTTCCGCTAAAATCAGATCGGCTTCTTTTAATACCCGGATAGCCCGAAAGGTCATGTCTTCGAGATTTCCGACAGGCGTGGGAACGACGTATAACTTCATGCTGGGACTTTAATTAATATAGGGTTGCAAAACATCGAAAAACCTTGAAATCAAAATTTCTTCTTTCGGGGAAAATATTCTCGTATCCCGATTGCAGACAGTGAATATCTTTATAAAAACTTTCTTTTTATAATCTGATAAAAATCTTCGGTAGTTTCGTTTTCTCCATCCCAGCCGTATTTCGATTGTAAAAACGAAGTAACTTCGTCCAAAGTTGCCAATTGATTAATGTAATTGAGGGTTTTGTTCATTTCTTCTCCGTTGCCTTTGAAAAGTTCGCGTTGAAAACGGAAACGATCGCCGATGCTTATTGCTTGCTTGATATCGGTAATCTTTTTATTGGCAATACTGGCGCTTAACGAATTGTCGGCTTTCGACATAAACTCGTTGCGCGATACTGTCGGGCTGATAATTTTGTCGGCTATGGTTGTTTTTTTTGATTCGTCGGTAGTTACTTTTACTTCGTGATTATTTATCACTTCGGTAAGTTCTTTCGATGCTTTTGTTTCAAAAATTATTTCTTTCGATTCTTTCGATTCAATTACCGATGTTTCTTCAACTATTTCTTCGACTATCGGTTCAGG